>DEKO01000070.1 GCA_002353885.1 Porphyromonadaceae bacterium UBA2720 | reverse complement strand
TCGCCTCAGCATAGCTCGAGCAAGCTCGTTCTCTGCATTCGGCTAGCACCATTGGTCGGTCGTGAGCACTTCGTGGTTCTTGATAAAAAATCGTGAAGCCACGCATCACGCAGATGAATCGATAATTCGAAAATTCGTGATAAAAATCGTGACAGAGTGGGAGGAAAGTTGTAACTTTGCGGCACTAAAACTAGCCAACAATGAACGAGAAGAGACAGAAGGTGGCCCTGATCACGGGCATCACGGGGCAAGACGGCAGCTATCTGGCCGAGTTCCTGCTGGACAAGGGCTATGAGGTGCACGGCACGTTGCGACGCAGCAGCAGTTTCAATACCGGCCGCATCGAGCACTTGTACTTGGACGAGTGGGTGCGCGACATGAAGCAGAAGCGCCTCATCGAGTTGCATTATGCAGACATGACCGACTCGAGCAGCCTGATACGCATCATCGAGAAGATTAAGCCCGACGAAATTTATAATCTGGCAGCCCAAAGCCATGTGAAAGTGTCGTTCGACGTGCCAGAATACACGGCCGATGTGGATGCCACGGGCACACTGCGCCTGATTGAGAGCGTTCGCATCGCTGGTCGTGCTGACGTGACCAAGATTTACCAAGCAAGCACGAGCGAGCTGTATGGCAAAGTACAAGAGGTGCCGCAGAGCGAGACCACTCCGTTCTATCCGCGCAGCCCCTATGCCGTGGCCAAGTTGTACGCCTTCTGGATCATGAAGAACTATCGCGAGAGCTATGGGATGTACTGTGTGAACGGCATCCTGTTCAACCACGAGAGTGAGCGCCGTGGCGAAACCTTTGTCACACGCAAGATCACGATGGCTGCAGCCCGCATCGCCCATGGCAAGCAAGACAAACTGTATCTGGGCAACCTCAATGCCCGTCGCGATTGGGGCTATGCCAAGGACTATGTTGAATGCATGTGGTTGATCATGCAGCAGCCCGAGCCTGACGACTATGTGATTGCCACTGGTGAGTATCACACGGTGCGCGAGTTCTGCACACTGGCGTTCCACTATGCCGGCATCGAGCTGGAGTGGCGCGGCGAGGGCCTTGCTGAGCAAGGCATTGACAAAGCCACAGGGCGTGTGCTGGTCGAGGTGGACCCGAAATACTTCCGCCCTGCCGAGGTCGAGCAACTGCTGGGTGATCCAAGCAAAGCACGGGCAAAGCTGGGCTGGAACCCGCGCAAGACGAGCTTTGACCAGCTAGTGCGGCTGATGGTGGAGCATGATTTAATGCACAATGCATAATTGACCGATGCGAACTTCTTAGCTAAAATGATGGAAAAAGATAGCAAGATATATGTAGCTGGGCACCGGGGTCTGGTAGGCTCAGCTATCTGGAACAATTTGAGAGCGAAAGGCTACACCAACCTGGTGGGCCGCACCCATAGCGAGCTAGATTTGATGGATGGCGTGGCCGTGCGCGAGTTTTTCGATCACGAGCAGCCCGAGTATGTTGTGCTTGCCGCTGCCCATGTGGGTGGCATCATGGCCAACCTGAAGTATCGCGCCGACTTTATCTACCAGAACCTGCAAATCCAGCAGAACGTGATTGGTGAGAGTTGGCGGCATGGAGTGAAGAAGCTGCTCTTCCTGGGTAGCACGTGCATCTATCCTCGCGAGGCTCCGCAGCCCATCCCCGAGACGAGCCTGCTGACCTCGCCCCTGGAGTACACCAACGAGCCCTACGCCATCGCCAAGATTGCCGGCATGAAGATGTGCGAGAGTTTCAACCTGCAGTATGGCACCAACTATATTGCTGTGATGCCTACCAACCTCTATGGTCCTCGCGACAACTTCGACCTAGAGAAAAGCCATGTAATGCCTGCCATGATCAGAAAGATGCATCTGGCACGGATGCTCAACGAGGGTGACTGGCAGGGCCTGCGCACCGACTTGGACTGTCGTCCGGTTGAGGGCATAGATGGCCAGGCGAGCGAGGCCGATATTGAAGCTATGTTGGGCCGCTATGGCATCACACGCGAGTCGCTGACCCTGTGGGGAACGGGTCGTCCAATCCGCGAATTCTTGTGGAGTGAGGACATGGCCGATGCCAGCGTGTACTGCTTGGAGCACATCAACTTTGATGACGTACGCGGCACCGACCCTGAGGTACGCAACTGCCACATTAACATCGGCAGTGGCAAAGAGGTGACCATCGGTCAATTGGCCGAGCTGGTCAAGGCAACTGTGGGCTATCACGGCGAGCTTCGGTGGGATGCCACCAAGCCCGATGGGACGATGCGAAAACTCACCGATGTGAGCAAACTGCACAGTCTGGGCTGGCATCACCGCATGGAACTGGAGGACGGCGTTCCTGCACTGTACCGGTGGTATGTCGAGTCAATGCACAATTCATAATGCACAATGCATAATGCACCAGGCACAATTGCAGTGTTGTTCGCGTTGCTCTTGAGCAGTCTCATGTGCTGGGGGCAGAATGATGGGCGGTGGACGCTGAAGCCTTATGCAGGATTGGCACTGTACCAGTTTATCGGCGATGAGGCTGATGGTTGCCGCATGCGCCCGGGTGTGGTGGCTGGTGTCGAGGCACGCTATCGCATCAACAACTTTATGAGCGTATCGGGGGGTGTTGAATATGTTCCCCGCGGCTCCAACCTTCGCAACCTGAGCGGTTATGTGCGCCAGGACCACATCTGCTTTCCTGTACTCATGCACTTCCATCCATTCGGACCTCACATCGACATGACACTGGGCGCAGCGCCCTCGTTTGCGCTTCACAGCGTGATGCGCGTGAGAGACCAGCACTGGCAGAGCAATGACCTGTTCTATCGCAGCGACGTGCTCGTGCCGTTGGGGGTGAGCTACCGCTTCAATAATGGTTTGAGCCTGGGTGGACGTCTGTCGGCCGGGCGCAAGACGATGGTACGCCGCGATGCGGTGTATCAAGGCGAGCACTACAACCTGCGTGGTGCCAAGGTCAACAACAACGAGGTTTCAGTGATCATTGGCTATCAGTTTAAGCTATGAAAAGATTGTTTCTCATGCTGGCCCTGTTGCTGGTGATGACCGGCTGCAAACATGGCGACAACATCGAGTTGTGGAACGACCTAAAGGTGGGTGATGACGTTTATCACTTCACACAGGTCGAATTTGGCGACAACAATCAGATTGTATGCACCGGTGAGCGTGAAGGCCTCCTCGCGCTGCGACTGACACTGGACGACGGCACACCCGTCACGCGCAAGCACATGCTGCAATGCCCCGAGGGCTATCGTTCGGAGTATGACATTCCACCCGGTGATTTGCAGGCCACACTGCATGGCGACAATGACCACAGTGGTGACTATCGAGGCATCGCCGGCCATGTCGTGATTGAACGCCACGAATTCAAGGCCATCATCATGTTGAATGACCTGCAGCTTGTGCGCCAGGGTAATGTCCCTGACACGATAGGCATCGATGATGGGTATCTGAGCTTTGACCTATCGTTCTTTTGAGCACAAGAGAGTAACCGCTGAACCATTGCTCACACAACAAGACACACAAAAGGCCGGAGGCTCCATTCGAGGGAGGCTCCGGCCACATTGCTTAACTAACTTTGTGCTTATGAAAAAATCTCTTACTCTCTAGTTTGCTGCCGCGCGGCTAGTGGGTGCGGCGGCTGTTGTTTACCGTTCCGCTCTTGCTGGTGCCACTGCTGCTCGAGCTGGCGGCCGAGATGGTGCGGTTGGTCTTGGTGGTCGACTCGGTGCGGGTCACTGTTGCGTTGCCTGTGCGTACCGATCCCAACGTGCTAGTCGAAGTGACGCGAGGTTCGGTGCGGGTGGTCGTGGTTGTGACCTTGCTTCCCGAGTTGGTGTTACCGGCACCCGTGCGGGTGGTCGTGGTGACCGTGCTTCCGCTGGGTCGGGTGCGTCCGTTGGTGATGGTACCGTTTCCGGGGTTGGTGAAGCCACCCTTGCTAGTGCTGGTGGTTACTGCCGTTGTGCCGGTGCGGTTGCTCAACGTGCGCCCTGTGGTGGTAACATTGGGCTTCTTGTCGTCGAACTTGCCCTCAAAGCGGCTGGTGTTGCTGTGCCTGTACTCACCGCGGTAGGTCGTGTACACCCGAGGTGCCGAGCGATAGAAGCGGGCGCGGGGGTAACGGTCATAGATGGTGAAGTAGAAGGAACTGTTAACCCAGGTGATGGGGCGGTAGAAGTGCTCGCTAGCCAAGAAAGTGTGCATCTGGCTGTTGGTGAGCACGTAGCTCAGTTCGCGGGTCCGGCGCTCCCAGTAGACCCCGTAGAGGTCGCCCATGACATCGACATTCATGATGTAGTCGAGGTTAATCTCATATACGGCATCCACTTGTGCGGCGTTCAGATAGAGTTCGTAAGCCATTTTGTCGGTCAGGAACCATGCCTGCTCGCGAGCCTGGCTGTAGCTCATTGCGCTGGCCATCATGACTGCGGCCATAGCGACGAAGGAGGTGATAAAACGCTTCATAGTTCTTGAGTGTTGTGCCTTCCTTTCGGTCGGCGGTTTGACAAATGTTTCTTTGCCCTACAATCATGCAAATAGCAGGCCAGAATTAGCCCAAATGCCGCCCCGTCCGACCAATAGGCGCAAAGCATCGCTTTTTGGCCCCAAACCACCGACCGATTGGTAAAAAACAGACTTAGTCAGACCCAATACATTAAGAATTCACCACAAAGTATTGCATACTTCAATCAAATCATTTAAATTTGCAAACGAAATATATCAAACAGCCAACAGATGGATAATTAGGGTTCAATCCACCTGATGGCCTGAAGTAACGAACCCACCTAAAAAACAGTCTTTATGAAAAAACAACTACTTGCAATGAGTGCCTTGCTCTTATCAGGCTTTATGATGAGTGCGCAGCTAGTGGGCAATCCCACCGTAACCTACACCATCGACGAGATCAACACCGATGGTTTCAAAATCACCTTCACGCCCAACGAGGATTGCGCCGGATATGCCGCTTGCCAGTTTGATGCCGGCACGGCCGAGCAACAGTTTGCCATGTTCGGCACCTGGATGGGATTCTCAACGATGGGCGACATGGTCAAAGCCTGGGGCTTCAACGCCACAGTCGAGCAACAGATGAGCTGGACGGGCGATACCCCTGGCAAAGATTACGAAGTATATGTCCAGTGCTGGGATGTGAATGGCGCCTATGCCGACATGATTATCATCCCCATCACGACCGCCAAACTGGGTGGTGATGGTCTAGCCGAAATCGCCATTGAATTGGGTGAATTTGGCGGTGACGAGGAGAGTGGTTACTATCAGTGGGTCATCTACACGCCCAACGATCAGGTGAACATTTTCCACGACATGCTCATCGAGAAGAGTGCCTACGAGACCGAGGATTGGGGCGACGATGGCGTCATGGCCTATCTGACCCAGGACATGACCAGCACCTACGGTTGGGACCATACTGGTGTTGACCAGGCTCAATGGAATGCAGACCCCGACACTGAGTACATCGCGTTTGCCATGGGGCGTAATGCCAACGATGAGTGGGGCCCACTGGCGATGCTGGAGTTCCGCACACCAGGTCTGTCTGGCATCAGCGACCTTACCTCGACCAAACCAGTGATTCGCGTCGACGGCTCGCAAGTGAGCACCCTGGGCATGCGGCCCGGCAGCGAGGTGAATGTCTATGACCTGAGCGGCCGCCTGGTCGAGAAGGCCACGGTCAACCATCGTGGCGAGGCAAGTCTGAGCATCGGCCACCTGAACAGTGGCATGTATGTGGTGACCGACGGCAAAATCAGCCACAAGTTTGTCAAGTAAGAATCAAAAGCAAGAAGCAAGAAGCGGCCTTCCTGTGGAGGCCGCTTCTGTTATATTTCAAATTATCTCAAAACAGACCAACAATCAGCACCACCCAGTGTGCCACCAGCGCTGCACAGATGCCACCAATGGTGTGCGAGATGATGGCTTTGGAGGTGAGTTCTCGATAACCCAGCGAGTCGAGCATAGCAGTGTGCGTGCTGAGGAAACCACTCCAGCACATGCCAATGGCTGTGAACACGGCGATGGCGTTTCCGTCGGCCCATCCATGCTGCACAAAGTTGGGAATCAATCCCAATGCCGCACCCACTGCGCCGAGTGCTGTGATGGGGAATGCCACCTGATGCGGATCGTGGAAGCCAAAGAGGAAGCCAAAGAGCCAATCCAATTTATTGGCAAGCCATGGCAACAACTCGACTCCCTCGTAGGCAGCCCCGGTGTAGGTGCCATCGGCACTGGGGCCAAATGTGAGAATCATGACAAAGGTCGAGATGACCAGCACTCCTGGAATGATGGCCATGCCCACATCGACGCCCGAACGCCCACCATCGAGCAGCGAGTTGAGAATGCGCACAAACACTGTCTTGTGTTCGTTCTCCTTCTCGACCTCGGGAGCCTCGATGTGTTCGTCATAGGCTGGTTCGTCGGCATAGTTAGGATGATTCTTGAGCACAAAGTGTTGCATGAGACGTGTCGAGACGATGCAACCGACAAATGCTCCAAAGAACCCGATGAGCGGCTCAATGTAGAATCCCTGCCCCATCATGAAGATGATGACAATGAGTCCCATACCAAAGGCTGTGCCAAAGTTGGTGAGCGAGATATACTGATACTTCTTGAATGCCAAAGCAAAGTGTTTCTCCTTGCTGAGCGCAATGATGGCAGGGTTGTCGCTGAGGAAGGTCATCACAGCACCAAGCGATGCCATGCCAGGCAAGTTGAACAATGGCCGCATGAGCGGGCGGAGAATCTTCTCAAGCAAGTCGACAACGCCAAACTCAACAAAAATCTTGCCCAGCGCACCCGTGATCACACAGATGCCCATCAGATAGAAAACGGTGTTCAGCAGCAAGTCGTGTGCTGTGTTCATGATAGTGTTGAGCATGGGTGCGGCACCCATCTTAATGCCGATGCCGCCAAACATCACAACAATAACCGTCAGACAGATGATACCTCCCTGATAGTTATTGCGGATTTTTCTGAACATTTTAAGCATAATTCTTTCGGTAATTGAGAATTGATAATCACTTGTGTAACTCTACTTACGGCGCCATTGCAGCAAGTTCATCGACCAGGTGGCACCTACCGTGAAATAGGACTGGCGATCGTGCATGATGCCGTCGGGGTTGGTATTGTTACCCCATGCATAGCTGTAGTTGGCATGCAGGCGTATGTCCATCTTCTTGCGGATGGGATAATACTCCACGCCCACACCCACGCTCTGCAATTCTGACCCGTCATGCACGAGCAGATCGGCCTCAGTGCCACTGCGGTTGACGTCGTAGGTGTACTTACCGAAGATGTTCAGCTTGTCGATGGGCCGATAAGCCAGCTCGGCCATGACCGAGCAGTCCTTAAAGAGGAATGTCTGATGCGACGAGGCACGGTTCATCCAGTCGAGCTGCAACCGCAATTTCTTGGTGAAGTTGAACTCATTACCCAGGGCGATGTAGTTGATGAAACGGCCTTGAGTCCACTCCATGAGGTTGACTGACCACAGGGTGCTCCAGATGCCGTGCTTGCCCAGCCACATCAGATTGTAAGCATACATGTCAGCATGCTTGTAGAAACTGCGGAATGGGCTCTCGCAGAACTGGAACATGAGGTTGTCGTTCTTGCCCACAGCGTAGGCTACACTGGCTCCCCACTCGTAACAGGGTATGCCATTCCAAAACTCCGAACAGTAATAGAGGTCGATAGGGGCACGATCATACTCATATCCACCAATGGCCACCACCTGCTTACCGCCCGAGAGCGTCAACTCATCGATGGGCTTGTAGTCGAGATGCAGCCAGTCGGTTGCCTCAAAGAATGGTGTCTTGCTGATTTTGTTCAGTCGCTGGCGATAGCTGTAGGAGAAGTGCTCGTTGATCTCGCCTTGAATGATGAGGTTGAGGTACTGGCCCTTGAAACCACAGTCATCCTTGATGGCCTCGCCGTCTTCATAAACTCTCTGGTAGTCCCCACGTGCCTGTACAGTGAGGTCAATGAGCGCATTGTCCTGTGCATGCATGCCCATCACGGTCACGGCAAGCACAGCCAATGAGAGGTACTTTTTCATTAGTTTAGTTTAAAATGTTTCGTTTTAGAGTTTTTTTTGGTTTTTGCGGTGCAAAGGTACGTCAAAATTTACGAACCCATTGATTTTTTTACTACATTTGTAAAAATTTTTTGAACAATGGACAGACGACTGATTCATCTAGCAGCTATAATCGTCGCAATGCTTGGGCTGAATGCCTGTGGCGGCAGTGGTAGCGAAGACATAGTGGGCGTTGCCAACAACCCGACACAATTCTTCGGGTGCCACTTGGGCGACGCCAGCGATGACGTGATTGAGCAACTCAAGGATGACAAGACCTATAAAGTGAACGTCGACGAGAAGTCAGACCCTGTGATGGTGACCCTGACTGGCAAGCGCAAGGGCGATGCTGTGAAGTGGCGCAACACCAACTATGACCGCGCTGTGCTGGACATGAGCGACGACGTGTTCACCTCCATCGAGCTGACCAAGACCTACGCCAACAAGGGAGCGATGACCAAGTATGTCAACCGCCAGGATGCCCAGGACGATGCTGACATCACCAAGACCGACTCGACCCGCATCTACATAATAAAAGGTGAAGAATCACGGTGCTCGATAGCGGTCAACATCCCTTCGCGCATGGTCAACATCACCTATACCGACAACCGCATGTGGATCAAGCCATCGCTGTGGGAGCGGATTGTGAACTTTGTTTGCAACCCGTTTGACAATATCTGGAGCTTAGCCATGTGGGCCGTGATTCTTGGGCTTGGCTACCTGGTGTATAAACGTTATCAGACCCAAATCACCGCGGCCATCGAAGAAGCTCAAAACAACAACGAAGAATAATCACCAAACAACAAAATATTATGGGACTTTTAGAAGACATCATCAAGGGGATGGCCCAGGGACAAGGGCAGCAGCAACAGCAACAGCAGCAACAACAGCAGCAGTACCCCCAGCAGGGCAGTGTGCCCGGCCAGCCCTCAGGCGACATTAGCATCCAGGACCTGGAGCGCGAGATGGGCATCGGCAACAACAGTGGTGGCAACAGTTATCAGCAGCAGTATCCGCAGCAGACAGGCTACCCACAACAGCAACAGTATCCGCAGCAGCAACAGTATCCGCAGCAGTCAGGCTATCCACAGCAGCAACAGTACCCACAACAACAGCAGTACCCACAACAACAGCAGTA
>DEKO01000110.1 GCA_002353885.1 Porphyromonadaceae bacterium UBA2720 | reverse complement strand
GAAGAAGACCCCGATTCTGAAGACTGAATTCAACCTCTGCCAGGTTCGTTACACCAAGGCTGCTGAGCTCCCCGAGGGCACTGTGATTGGTGTTGAGAAGATCAAAGTTACTGACTACGCTAACAACGACTACACTTCTCCTCGCTATGATATCACTGTTGTCCCGAAGATTAGCGCAGTTGAGAACATCAACGCTGGCAAGGCTGTTGCTGGTGTGAAGTACTACAACGTGGCTGGCCAGGCTGCTGACAAGGCTTTCGACGGTGTGAACGTTGTCGTTACCACCTATGTTGATGGCACTCAGAGCGTTGTTAAGGTTGTGAAGTAATTCACCCCTGACTTCAAAACGCATAGAGCTCCCGCAAGGGGGCTCTTTTTTGTTCTAGGGCCAACAGGCATCACAAAATTCTAAAATTTCAATCCGCAATTTTACAGTTTCAATTAATTGTCGTAACTTTGCAGCGAATTTTAGTGTATGATGTCTAATTAATGTCTCGCTATTGCGACATAAGCGCCTCAGCTGCAAGCACAGACCGCATCTGTGTGAGGCATTCGCACCCACCCTATCGCCGCGCTAGGCGACAGGTCGTCATTCCCGCCGCAACAGGCTCACGGCCTCTTGTGGCGATTGTTGTGTTTTGACCTCTAGTGACTATACAATTAATTCAATATTTTATTAACTAATCTAACAGTACAAAATGCTTAAGAGAATGAAGTTTTGGTCGCTGGTGATGGCGCTGTGTGCCGCACTGGGACTGAACGCACAGGTGACCACGGCCTCGATGGCCGGACTGGTCACCGACGAGAACAATGAGGGCATGATTGGTGCCACCGTCACGGCTGTGCATCAGCCTTCGGGCACCAAGTACAATGCGGTGACCAACCTGGATGGCCGCTATGCTATCCAGGGTATGCGCACCGGTGGACCCTATCGCATCGAGGTGACCTATGTTGGCTATCAGCCACAGGTGGCCGAGGGCATCACCCTGCAACTGGCCGAGACCTTCAACCTGGATGTGAACATGAGCCTCAACAGCAACACGCTGGGCGAGGTCGTCGTCACTGCACTCGGAACCAAGTTCACCACCGAGAAGACCGGTGCCGCAACCAACATCAACAATTCGCAGATTACAGCGTTGCCCACAGTGACTCGCAGCCTGACCGACGTCACACGTCTGTCGCCCTACGGTGGTAACGGCATGAGCTTTGTCGGTACCGACGGACGTACAGCCAACTTCACTGTCGACGGTGCCAACTTCAACAACAACTTCGGTCTGAGCGACGCTCTGCCCGGTGGTGGCAACCCCATCTCAATCGAGGCCATCGAGGAGATGCAGGTCGTCATCTCGCCCTACGATGTGCGTCAGACCAACTTCATCGGCGGTGGTGTCAATGCCATCACCAAGAGCGGTACCAACAAGTTCCGCGGCAGCGCCTACTTCTATCACCGCAACGAGAACATGCGTGGCGATGCAGTCGACCGCACACAGATCGGTCAGGCACGCGATAAGTTCAGCGTCTCGACATACGGTCTGACTCTGGGCGGCCCCATCATCAAGGACAAGCTCTTCTTCTTTGTCAACGGTGAGATGACCAAGCAGCCCGGCACGGTCAATATGTGGCGGGCTTCGCAGAACGGCGTGGGCAATGCCGAGCAGTATGTCTCGCGCACATCGCTGGCCGACCTGGCTCGCGTGAGCGAGTTTGTCAAGAGCAAGTATGGCTATGACACGGGCAGCTACACCAACTTCCCCGCCGATGAGAGCAACTACAAGGTGCTGGCTCGCCTTGACTGGAACATCACCGATGCTCATCACCTGGCCTTGCGCTACAACTACACCAAGAATCGCTACTGGAGCAACCCCAACGCCTCGTCGATGGATGGTGGCTCTCGTATGCCCACAGCACGTGTGTCGCAGAAGTCATTCTCGTTTGCCAACTCGATGTATGGCATGGACAACCTGGTGCACACCTTCTCGTTCGACCTCAACAGCCGCTTGAGCGACAACCTGAGCAACCAGTTCCTGGCAACATTCTCTAAGCTCGACGATGTGCGTGCCAGCAACTCGAGCGAGTTCCCCTTCATCGACATCACCATGACCGATGCCGAGGGCAACCGCGACAACTATATGGCTCTGGGCTATGAGCTCTTTACCTGGAACAACGCCGTGCACAACACGCACTGGAACTTCAAGGATGACCTGACCTGGTACTATGGCACCCACAAACTGATGGGCGGCCTCTCGTTTGAGCACCAGATGGCCGACAACCAATATATGCGCAACGGTACAGGTTACTATCGCTATCGCAGCGTTGATGACTTCATCAACGGTGCTGCCCCAGAGATTGTCAACCTGACCTATGGTTACGGTGGTGAGACCAAGCCTGCTGCACGCGTCCGCTTCAACAAGGCTGGTATGTATGTACAGGACGAGTGGAACGTGACTCGTCGTTTCAAACTCAACTATGGCATTCGTCTGGATGCACTCTTCTTCAACAATGGCGACTTGATCACCAACAACGCCATCAAGGAAATCGACTATAATGGTCGTCACATCGACACCGGCAAGTGGCCTAGCACTCAGATCATTGCTCAACCTCGTGTGGGCTTCAGTTGGGACATCAAGGGTGACAAGACCCTGAAGTTGCGTGGTGGAACAGGTCTGTTCGCAGGCCGTCTGCCCCTGGTGTTCTTCACCAACATGCCCACCAACGGTGGTCTCGTTCAGTATCAGGCTAACCTCAGTGGCAGCACCAAGGTGTGGGACGCCAAGACCGGCGCTCCCACCCGCGGCTTTGAGAACTACACGGGTGCCTACACTACCGACGCCAATGGCAACCGCTACATCGACATGAACCAGTTTGCCGGTGGTCTGGTGACCGATGCCAATGGCAATGCCAACATCGCCGCCCTGCAGCAGAAGCTCTTCAGCATGGGTTATCCCCAGAACGTGACCTCTGACATGGGTACCGTTCCCTCGGCCATCTCGGCTGTTGACTCTAAGTTCAAGATGCCGATGGCTTGGAAGACTTCTCTGGCCGTTGACTACACGATTCCCGTTTCGTTCCCCTTCACCGCTACTGTCGAGGGTATCTTCAGCAAGACCGTCAAGGCTGCCACTATCAGCGACTGGAGTATCCCCAGTGTGGCTGGCTTCGCCCGCTTCAATGGTGCCGACAATCGCCCCATCTATCCTGCCGGATTCCGCACTGCCACCAAGGCTTTCGTGCTCGAGAACACCAGCAAGGGTTACGGTTGGACTGCCAACGTGACCTTGAATGCTCGCCCCGCCGACTGGATCAGCCTGATGGCTGCTTACACTCACGTGGTGAACAAGGAAATCACCGGTCTGCCCGGTTCGGCTGCCGAGAGCGCATTCACCTATGTGCCCACCAGCGAGGGTCCCAACCACATCAAGTTGCACAACTCGCAGTATGTGACTCCCGACCGCTTTGTGCTGTCGGCTATTGGTCATGACAAGAGCGGCAACCACTATGGCCTGATCTATGAGACCTGGCGCGGTGGTTACAACTACTCTTACATGATGGTCAACGACATGAACGGCGACGGCTACAACTACGACGCACTCTACATCCCCACCGACGAAGAGGTGGCCAATGGCGAGTTCCGATTTGTCTCGCAGGACGACCAGACCCGTTTCATGGACTACGTGCACAAGGATAGCTACCTGAAGAACAACCAGGGCAAGTATGCCGAGGGTTACAGCGTCTATAGCCCATGGGTGCACCGTGTGGACCTGAGCTACAAGCACGACTTCTCATTCAACGTCTGTGGTGCCAAGCACACCCTGCAGCTGAGCTTCGACATCAAGAATGTGCTCAACCTGTTCAACAGCAAGTGGGGTGTGGCCAAGTATCTCAACCCCGCCATTGGCTCAGACGCCCGCATCCTCAAGTATGAGGGCATGGACGCACAGGGATTCCCCACCTTCTCGACACCCAGTTCCATCCATGGCGACACGCAGACCTTTGTCCGCAACAAGGCTATCGGCCAGTGCTGGAACGCATCGATTGGTATCAAGTATATCTTCAACTAAATCAAAGTCTACAATATAACTATGAAACTCAGATATTTCATTCCCGCATTGTTCGCATTGTTTGCACTGGTGCTCACCAGCTGCAACGACGATGATGCGCCCACGATGTTCGATGAGATTCAGGTCTCGTCGTCAAATGTCTTCCTGCCAGAGGATGGCGGCTCGACATCAATCGCAGTCAAGGCTACCCATGACTGGGCCATTGACGCGTCCGAGATGCCAGAGTGGCTCACGGCTAGCCCGATGACCGGACCGGCCGGACAGACCGCCGTGACCTTTACTGCCGATGCCAGCAATGGCGTGCGCACAGCTGTGATTCACATTGAGTGCGACGGCAAGCGACAGACCATCAACATCCAGCAAGGTCAGGCCAGCGTCACCGAGGCTACCTGCGCCGAGGTGATCGAGGGTCCCGAGAGCAAGACTTACCGAGTGACCGGTACGGTGTCATCGATTGTCAACACTACCTATGGCAACTGGTACCTCACCGATGAGACGGGAACCATCTATATCTATGGTACGCTTGATGCCAAGGGCAACGAGAAGAACTTCCTCAGCCTGGGCATCGAGGTGGGCGACATCGTCACTGTCGAGGGTCCGAAGACCCTGTATGGTACCACTGTTGAGCTGGTTAATGTCACCGTGGTGAGCCTGCAGAAGTCACTTATCAAAGTCGAGGGCTATGACCCCGCCAATGCTACCTTCGACAAGGAGGGAGGCAATGTGGCCGTCAACCTGACGTGCAAGACCAACAATGGTGTGTCGGTTGCTATCCCCGACGAGGCTAAGGACTGGCTGTCGATTGTCTCGATTGCCGGTGGAGCTGAGCCCGTGGTGACGTTCCATGCCACACCCAACGAGGGTGGCATCCGCTCGGCAGCGGTGACATTCACCACTACCGACGACAAAGGCAAGGAGTACACTGCCATAGCCACACTGACCCAGACTGGTGGAATCGTTGATGCCACTGTGGCCGAATTCCTCGCTGCCGAGGTGGGCGACGCACAGTATCGTCTCACCGGTGTCATCACCGAGCTCTACAGCAGTGACAGCCAGGGCAAAAGCTTCTACATCCGCGACTATAGCGGGACAACGCTCGTCTATCGCGCCGAGGGCTTCCTGGGCAATGCCAAGGTGGGCGATGTGGTCACCGTTGTCGGACAGCGCGGCGCTTACCGCGACAACCCACAGATGGTCAGTGGCACGGTCGAGAACGTGATTCCGGTCACCCCCGTCACCATCGACGAGTTCCTTGCCAAGGAGGATAACGCCAATGTCTACTACATGGTCACTGGCACACTCGACGAGATTGTCAACCCCACCTACGGCAACCTGTGGCTCAAGAGCGGCGACTCGCGCCTCTATGTCTACGGCTGCTATCCCGGTTGGGGCGCAACAGGCGATGCCCGCAAGAACTATCTGGAGACTGCCGGCATCAAGGTCGGCGACCAGCTCACCGTCATCGGTGTCAAGGGCACCCACAACGGTCAGCCCCAGGTGGCCAACGGCATCTACTTCTCGCACACCTCGGCCCGATAATCGGCCTTGAACAATAATCAGCGACCGTGCCTGAAAAATTTGGCACGGTCGCCTTTTTTGTGTATCTTTGTCAGCGTATTGCGAGCCACCG
>DEKO01000100.1:3982-7298 GCA_002353885.1 Porphyromonadaceae bacterium UBA2720 | reverse complement strand
AGCTATTTGCGTTCGGTTTGCACAAATTTTAGATAAATTTGGCTGCGCCTCAGCAAAAAAGATGTAAAACTGCGTTTTTCATCTTGTTTTGCGTTCGGTTTGC
This sequence comes from Porphyromonadaceae bacterium UBA2720, assembly GCA_002353885.1. Taxonomy (GTDB): domain Bacteria; phylum Bacteroidota; class Bacteroidia; order Bacteroidales; family Muribaculaceae; genus Sodaliphilus. Next base: position 7,195 of record DEKO01000100.1, on the reverse strand, counting down.
ACAAATTTTCGTAACTTTGCCAAAAATCAAGAGTAAATTCAAATTACTACTAATTACTCATAACTTATGAAAAAATCATTATTGCTAATGACGTTAATGCTAACGTGCTTGTCACTGCATGCTCAGTTTGACAAAGGCTTTGTGCGTCCATATGATAATATGCGCAATGCCCCCGAGATGATGCGCGACCACATCGCTCGCGATATGGCTAACCGCGACGCCAAACTCAAAGTTCTGCCCAACAAGAAGTGGCTCTTAGACGAGAGCAACTGGTGGACCAATGGTTTTGTCGTATTCAAAGCCTATTATGACGAAGATTCACACGAGATTGGCCTCAGTCCGCAACTCGACGAACCAACACCCGACTGGGACCCCATTGGTGTTCTCAAGGTCAGAGGGTCAAAGATCAGCAGCCAGGACGGCCGAATCCGCTACACGGTTGAACAGCTGGGACACTATGTGATGCTGGTGGGACGTAATGCCCAAGGGCAGCCATTGGCAGCTTACTACATGGTGTCAAACGATGACTTCAACCAAGGCGGCTGGATCTTTCGGCTGCAACATGTGCTGGCCGGCAACTACACCACAGCCAATGGAGAGAGTGCGGTGTTTGGACCACGCATGGAGCACTACACGGGCGAGAGCTACAACATCGACCCAGGGGCGTTCATCAGTTTCCGTCCCGAGGACAATTTCACAGCACTGAGCATCCTCTACGGCGATGGCCGTGTGAGCCGTGGCGACCCCAGCCACCCCAACTACGACAAGATGCCCGGTGGCGGCGGTGCCGGTGCGCTGATGGGCCCGATGATGTGGCGCGTGACCCCGACAGTGGAGGGCATGCAAGTCAATGTGGTGCACGACGAGAAGTTTGTTGACCACCTGCCACGTGTGGCCGATGGTAGCCTGCTGACGTTTGCCCAAAGCCCCTACAAAGACCTGCCTGGCCGCTGGGCTGTTGCTTCGGTGATGCCACTCACACACCAGATTCTGCGTCTGCTGCCCAAGCAGGTGCTCAAGCTGATGCGTGCCGAGATTTATGCGCGCCATGGCGACACATTCAAGGATGCCGCCACACAGCGCTACTTCGATGCCCAACCGTGGTATAAGAAATCGGGCCGCAAGATCATACTGACTGACATCGAGCGATTCAACTATGCTCTGATCAAGCAAGTTGAGGCTAGCCGTTGAAATTATTTTGATATCTGAAAACAATTTCCTATCTTTGCGCTGTGATTATGAAGCCTAGAGCCTAATAGCACAGCGCATTATTAACATTAAAATTAGTCCTGTATGAAAAAGATTTTTACGCTATGCATGCTGGCTGTAGCCGTGATGGCACAAGCCAAAACTTACACGCTGGCCGACTTGGCCGAACTAGTTCCTGCACTTGAAGATGGTTCAGGTGTAGCCATTGTCGATGGCGCATATGTTATCAACCTGCCCGCCTCATTGCCCGATGGTGTTGAAGGCATTGGCTATGATGACAACAATATCGTATTGAGCAAGAACTATTTCACTATCAATGGCGACCTAGTGGTCAACGAAGGTGAAACCTTGTTGTTCGACGGTTCAACAACAATGGAAATCAATGGCAGCCTCACTGCCCAGGGGGCTACATTCGGTGCTGCCGAGGGAGCTGAAGCCTCAGCCAAGGGCTTCCGCTTCTACCAGGAGGGCGCTTCGGTGACACTCACTGGCTGCACGTTCAACTATGTGGGCATCAACTATGGCAACGGCACTGAGCAAGGCTGCCTAACTGTCAAAGACTGCACGTTCAACAACCACAATGCCAAGGGTGGAAATGCAGTGATTAACTTCACCTCGCTGAGCAAGGGCAACCTGATTGAGAACTGCCTGTTCGACAACCCGTCGCTCTCGGCAGTGGGCAGCGGTGCCAATGTGGCCTGCGGTATCACCATCAAGGACAACACCATCAACAAGCCCGCGACCAGCACCCGCCTCTATCCTGGTCTGAACATGAGCGCAACAGGCCCCTATGACATCGTCATCGATGGCAATGACATCCATGGCCCTGCTGAGAACACCCGCGCCGGCGGCATCGCCCTGGCATGCCTGTTGGGCAATCCGCCCACTGGCACACTCTATGTGCGCAACAACTTTGTCGAGGACTGCTCCTATGGCATCACACTCACCGGCCCAGGCAATGTGCGCATCGAGGACAACACTGTGCTCAACAACCGTTACATCGCCAACCCCAACAATGGCGGCAGTGGCATCAACATCACCTGCAGTTCGACCGGCGAGGGCATCCTGGCAAAGGCCTATATGCGGGGCAACCACATCGAGGGCAGCATCTGGGGCGTCACCATCATCGGTGTCAATGTCGACATCAATGCCGGCAAGCTGGTCGACGGCGTGACTGGCGAAGCTATCGATCCCAGTGCTGAAGACTACAACCCTGGTCAAAACGTGTTTGTAGACAACATCGGCACCACTGACTATCCCAACTGCGACTGGTTTAACAACACCACCACAGCCAGCTATGCACAGGGCAACACCTGGAATGTGGAAGTGCAGGATGAGGACCACATCTACCAGAACATCTACACCTACGATGGCACCCGCAGTGTCTATGTGATGCCCGCTGCCACGACAGTTGGTATCACCGATGTCAAGAACGATGTTGTCAAGAGCACTGGCCGCTATAACATCCTGGGTCAGCCTGTCGACGAGAACTACCGCGGCATTGTCATTGAGAATGGCAAGAAAGTGGTGAAGTAAGTCGAATTCAAGCGTGATTTTGTAAAAAAGGCTCCCTGAAGGAGCCTTTTTTGTGTTTTGTGCTTAGACGAGTTTGAGTAGCTGCTTGTCGGTGGCTTGCGGCAAGATTTGCCTCAGATGCGCCATGATACGGTCGTGGGAGGCCTCTGGTGTGCGGTCGCACTGACAGGCATCCCGCCCATAAAGCTGCTCAGGCGTGGTGAGTAGCGACCATCCCCAGCCATACTCATGGCCATGCCGGTCACGCGGATAGACAAAGTCCTCGGTGACGATGCGGCACGACATCTGCAGACGAGTGACGTAGGCATCAAAGCGACTACGCATCTTGGGCCCTGTGAAGCCGCATGCGGCGCGCAGCTCACGAGTGATGAGGCTGCCATGCTCCTGAAGGGTAAGCAGAATGGCCTCATCGACCGAGCCTGCCTCAGGCGCAGGATAGACACTACGGCGCCAGTTGCAGAAGTCGGG
>DEKO01000100.1:0-3918 GCA_002353885.1 Porphyromonadaceae bacterium UBA2720 | reverse complement strand
CACTTCCACATGGGCCAGTCCCAGCCATCATCAAAGACCACATAGCGGCAGTCATCGTCGACCATTTCCTCGGCCGAGAAACCAGGGATTCCACTCCACAGCAGTGGCACAAAACCCATCTCCTGGATGGCCTCCATCATCTGCGGCGCACTGGATATCAACTCTCGTTGCATGTTGTTCATTCGGTCTTGCAGCACGAGGGAGTTGCTGCAGGCTGGTCAGACTGCGACTTGCATCCACCGGGAGCGTTGCAACAAGGCTTATCACTCTGGCACGACTCAGTGGGCTGAGGCTGGGCAGTGACGTTGAGCGACTTGAGCCCCTTGACAATGCGGTCGTCGCTATTCTTACCTGCATCATAAGTGACCGTAATGGTCTTCTGTGCCACATCGACGGCCACATCCTTGATGCCCTTGCCCAGCGCAGGGACATTGTTCATGACCTTGATGGAGCAATTCTCGCAATGGATGTCAGCAACAAATGTTGTCGTCTTGATGCCCGCGGCCTTCTGGTCTCGGGCTAGGCTCATGGTCATGCTCAGTGTCATCACCACAGCCAGTAACAAAAGCTTTTTCATCTTATTCATTCTATTTTTTAGTCGTGATATGGTAAAGTAGTAGTGTAGTAAAGACGTTACATGATTGAGTGGGGATGCTGTTCGCGCTGCATGTAGCATCGCTACCTTAGCTTAGCATTTGTGCATTCAATAAAGGTTCCATCGCATGCCCACATAGAATTTGCGCCCCATGAGGGGGCCCCAAACGTTCATCGAGTTGAATTTGCTCGTGAATGGCTCATCGGCCCCAATAATGGGCACCTTCTGACGATAATCGGTGATGTTCTCACAACCGACATACACCTCAGCACGCCCCATCTTGTGAGTGACCTGGGCGAAGAGCAGGCCATAGGTGGGTGATTGATAGGAATTATCAATGTTGTGACCGCCACCCGGCACACGAGCAGGGCCGTTGAGTTGCCCCGTGACATCGAACACCCAAACGCGGAACCGTGTAGCATAGGAGAGGTTTAGCAATCCTTTGAACCGACTGGTCAGAGGCCGTTCAACAATCTGCGTGTCATGTGACAGACGGTAGTAGGTCCCCATGGTCGGATCATGTGGAATGTGGAATGCCTCAACCTTGGGCAACTCAAGCCTTGTGTGGTTGTAGCGGAAGGTTGCCAGTACATCCAAGCGCTCAACGGGTGTCCAGTTGAAGTCCAGTTGCCAGACGTGAGTATCGTTGCGACCATCAGAGTTGTAGAGCAAGATGGCATTTCCCCACGGCTCCTGCGTGGCGATGAGCGAATGATAAAAGTGGGTATGGAAGTAGTCTAGGCTGACTGAGGCGTTTCGGTCCCGACCCAGTGCGAAAGTCTGAGTCAAGCTGCCACCGACAGTCAAGGCTCGCTCCATGCGCCGATAGTCGCGCTTGTCGGCCAACAGCTGCAACCGTTCAGCGTCAATTCCAGCAAAGCCTTCATTCTCTGGCAACACAAACTGACCTGTCAGGATTCTATATCCCGTTGCCATCATGCCCAAGTTCTCGATGAGCGCCCGTGGTGTCCGGCTTCCCAAGCCCGCCGAGGCGCGCAAGGTTGTGCGGGGTGTGATGTCCCACTTGAGGTGAAGCCGCGGTGTCACCAGCCACTGACTGGCCCAGTCATTATAGTCAACGCGCGCACCGGCAACCAGTGTCAACCGGTCGCGCGCGGTATAGTTCCACTCGGCGTATGCTCCTAGCTCACGCTCGTCCAGATCCTCGTCGATAAATGCATTGTACCATTCATAGCCCCCATCTTGAAATGGGAAAAACATAAAGTTCCGCATCTGACCACGCACATAGTTGAGACGCCCTTGAAGTCCAACAGCCAACAACGAGTGCGGAGCAAAATAGTGGTCCAGTCGCAGGTTGGCCGACACTGCATTCTCGTGGGCATCATAACCATTGTAGCCAAAATAGGAGCGAGTGTCAAAGTGACTCCAGTCGGCCAGCAAGGCCACATTGTCTTGCCACTCACCGCCCTGGTCGTCATTGACCTGGTGGCGTAACGGAACAGCCAGTTTGACATAGGCACTGGCATCGTGATTGATGGCATGTGAGCCATAGGCAGTCAACGGCTTGCCAAACTCGCGATGACCGGGAGTCGAGCGGTCATAGACATCAAAGAAATCCCGACGCTCACTGCTGCCTTGCCGCTCATCATAGTGCAACTGACCACCCAAGCGATCTTCGGCCGTATAGCGGGCGCCCCAACGCAACTGTATGCCGTTTGGAGCAAGCCAGAACCAGCGATTGGCAATGTCGATCTGCCGTGTGCGGGGTTGGTCGCGGAAACCATCATGATTGCGGTCCATGGCGCCCATGTTGCGCCAGTCAGTGTCGAGCGAGCCATGAGCCATAATGATGGTTGATAAAGTTTTCTCTTTATTGAAGTGTATTGCCGAGCTCAGATTCAATTCTGGACGCAGCATGTCATCAAGGTAGAAGTTGACATGCAACCGCTCGTCATCGGTAGGCTTACGATACTCCAAGTTGATTTGTCCTGTAATGGCATCATGACCAGTGGTGACACTGGTCACACCCTTCGAGACTTGGATGGACTGCAGCCAGTCGCCAGGGGTGTAATTCAGTGCGTAAGGCGACACCAGCCCCCGCATTGTGGGACGGCTCTCATCTAGAAACTGAGTGTAGACTCCCGCCAATCCCAGCATCTTGATTTGGCGCGTACCACTCACGGCGTCACTGTAGCCCACACTGACCGTCGCCGAGTTCTCGAACGACTCGGCAAGCGTGCAACATGCCATCTTTTTCAGTCCTGTGACAGTAATCATCTCTCGCTTCTCGACTGCATTGCGGCTCAGGTAGTTGCCACGTTGGTTACCCTGCACCACCACCTCACTCAATGTGGTGTTCATGGTGGTCGAGTCATTGCCAGTTACCCTGACCTGTGCTCCAGCACACAGACTCATCACAGCAAGTGCGACAATGATCAGATAAGATGGATTCATGGGAGCATGGTGGATAGTGATAGGCAATCAGCTATCAATTCGAAGGGGAGCGCCTGAGTGATGGTGACCTGAGCAAACTCACCGACAGTGAGCGGCTTCTGCTTGGCGATGAGCACCTCGGGGTCGACTTCGGGCGAGTCCCACTGCGTGCGCCCGACATAATAGTCCTCATCTTCACGGTCGATGATGACACGCAGGGTCTGCCCCACCTTGCTCTCTTGAATTTCTTGTGAGATTTCTTCCTGGATAGCCATGATCTGATCCAAGCGGTCTTGCTTGACCTCGTCAGCAATAGTGTCGGCAAGGTGCTGTGCTGCATAGGTGCCTGCTTCCTCGCTGTAGGCGAAGGCCCCCATGCGCTCAAAACGCGCTTCACGAACAAATTGCTTGAGCTCTTCAAACTCACGTTCGCCTTCACCTGGGAAGCCGACCATCAGTGTGGTGCGGATGTGAATGCCCGGCACCTCGCGGCGTAACCTCGCCAGCAAGTCCAAAGTCTCCTGGCGGGTGATGTGCCGCCGCATGTTGTCAAGCACAGGGTCGCTGATGTGCTGCAGGGCGATGTCCAGATAGTTGCACACGTTGTCATGCTCGGCCATCACCCGCATCACCTCCCACGGGAACTGCGTGGGATAGCCATAGTGCAGCCTTATCCACTCCACACCGTCGATAGCAGCCACGCGCTCCACCAGCTCAGGAAGCATCATCTTGCCCGTGAGGTCAAGACCGTAGCTCGACAGGTCTTGCGCTATCACGTTAAACTCCTTCACGCCACGCTCCACCAGGTGGCGCGTCTCATCGAGCAGTTGCTCCATGGGCACACTCTTGTGGCGGCCAGTGATGAGCGGTATGGCACAGAAGGCGCAAAAGCGGTTGCAACCCTCCGAAATCTTCATGTAGGCATAGTG
>DEKO01000057.1:10897-12456 GCA_002353885.1 Porphyromonadaceae bacterium UBA2720 | reverse complement strand
GCCCTTCGGGCTCCCGTTCGGTCGTGAGCACTTCGTGGTTCTTGATAAAATTCGAAAATTCGTGATAACCGGGAAGCACGCGAAGCAGAAGATAAAGACCTTGAAAAAAGCCCCATATAGCTTTGTTTGCTATATGGGGCTTAAAGGGGGCTTCCCCCTCAGGGGGGTAAATAGGGGTTATGCCATCTCCTTCTTCAGGCGCTCGGTGAGCATGGGCACAATCTTGTGCAGGTCGCCCACGATGCCCAGGTCGGCCACGCTGAAGATGGGTGCATACTTGTCCTTGTTGATGGCGATGATGAGGTCGCTCTCCTCCATACCAGCCAAATGCTGGATGGCACCGCTGATGCCGCAGGCGATGTAGAGGTTGGGACGCACGGTCTTACCGGTCTGTCCCACCTGGCACTCATGCGGCATGACGCCGTTGTCGACCATGGCACGCGACGAGGCCACTTGTCCGCCCAGCTGGTCGGCCAGTGCCTGCAACTTGTCGAAGCCCTCGCGGTCGTGCACGCCACGACCACCCGAGACCAGAATCTTGGCCTCGCTGATGTCGGCGACATTCTTGTCGGCACGGATGGTCTCGACCAGGCGCACCTTGAACTTGCTGGTGTCAAACTTGGGAGCAAAGTCGGTGACGACGCCCTGGCGCTGCGGGTCGCGCTCGCGTTTCTGCATCACACCGGGACGCACGGTCGACATCTGCGGGCGTGTGTTGGGGCACACGATGGTGGCCATGAGGTTGCCACCGAATGCGGGACGTGTCGAGTGCAGATCCATGAAGCCCTCTTCCTTGGCGGGGCACACCTCAAGTTTGGTGCAGTCGGCGGTCAGACCGGCGCGCAGGCGGCAAGCCAGACGCGGTGCCATGTCGCGGCCAATGGTGGTGGCGCCATAGAGCACGATGCCGGGTTTGCGGTCTTCAATGATCTGATAGACAGCCTGTGAGTACTGCTCGCTTAGGTAGTCCTTGAGCTCGGGGCAGTCGGCGACGATGACCTCGTCGGCGCCCATCTCGATGAGCGTCTGAGCCTGTTGCTTGATGCCACAGCCCAGGAACATGGCGACGACCTTCTCGCCCAACACATCAGCCAGGTCACGAGCCTTGCCCAGAAGTTCGAAAGCAACGGGTTGGATGACTCCCTCGCGCTGCTCAGCAAAGACGAATACGTTCTTATAATCTTTCTTATCCATAGCAATGTCGGTTTTTTTAGTTTTTAGACTTTAGATGTTAGAGTTTAGACGTTAGTCGTGGCAGCAAATGGCAGCTAAGACTGGCTGTTCACGCGGCACGCCGCGTCCCTACCTGTGCTAACACCTAATGACTAAAAAACTAAAGTTTAGATGATGTGTTTCTCTTTCAGTTTGGCGACAATCAGTTCGACTGCCTCCTCCTCACTCACTTCGTGCAGCTCGCCCGGGGCCTTCATGGCCTTGGGGAACGACTGGAACACCTTGGTGGGCGAGCCAGCCAGACCGAGCTTGGTCTCCTCGACGTCGATCTTGTCGGCGCTCCACACCTCGACCTCCTTGTTGTAGGCCTCCATGATGCCGCTCAC
>DEKO01000057.1:0-10828 GCA_002353885.1 Porphyromonadaceae bacterium UBA2720 | reverse complement strand
AGCACTTGTGTGCTGTCCTCGTTCTCCTTGTGCACGAGCAACTTGCCGTTGTCTTGCAGCTTGGCGTCGACGACATAGGTGATCTGTGGCAGGCCCAGATGCTCGGCCAGCTCGGGACCCACCTGTGCGGTGTCGCCGTCGATGGCCTGGCGGCCAGCGATGATCAGGTCATAGTCGAGCACGCGGCACAGGCCGGATAGTGCATAACTGGTGGCCAGTGTGTCGGCACCGGCAAACTTGCGGTCGCTCAACAGGATGGCGCGGTCAGCTCCCATGGCATAGGCCTCACGCAGCATGACGTCGGCCTGTGGGGGACCCATCGAGATAACAGTAACATTGGCACCGAACTGGTCTTTGAGACGCAGTGCGAGTTCGAGTCCGCCCTTGTCATCGGGGTTCATGATGCTGGGCACGCCCTCGCGGATCAAGGTACCCTTCACGGGGTCGATCTTAATCTCGGTCGTATCGGGAACTTGCTTTAAACAAACTACGATATTCATTTTTCTAAGGAGTTAAAGAATTTAAAGGAGTTAAGGAGTTAAGTAGTGGAATAGTTTGGCAGTGAAGCCGATAGTCTTGCGGATGAAGACGCGGTGTGCCAAGTTGCAACTGCCAAGAGACATACGTCTTAACTCCATCTAACTACTTAACTACATAACTACTAATTACTTAAACAAATGCCCGGCGATGACCATGCGCTGGACCTCGGACGTGCCTTCGTAAATCTCGGTAATCTTGGCGTCGCGCATCATGCGCTCCACTGGATATTCACGCGTGTAGCCGTAGCCACCATGGAACTGCACAGCCTTGGTAGTGACCTCCATGGCCGTCTCGGCAGCGAAGAGCTTGGCCATGGCAGCGTCGGCCGAGTAGGGCAGACCCATGTCCTTCTTCCAAGCTGCGCTGCGCACCAGCAGGCGAGCAGCCTCGACCTTGGTCTTGAGGTCGGCCATCTGGAACTGCGTGTTCTGGAACTTGGCGATGGCGCGTCCAAACTGCTTGCGCTCCTTGGTGTACTTGACAGTCTCGTCCATGGCACCCTGTGCAATGCCCAGAGCCTGCGATGCGATGCCGATGCGGCCTCCGTCGAGGGTCTTCATGGCGATGTTGAATCCCTTGCCCATGGGGCCCAGGAGGTTCTCCTTGGGTACGATGCAGTTTTCGAAGATGAGCTCGCAGGTAGCGCTTCCGCGGATACCCATCTTGAGTTCCTTCTTGCCGATGCTGAATCCCGGCATGCCCTTCTCGACGATGAATGCCGAGATGCCCTTAGTGCCCTTGCTCTTGTCGGTCATGGCCATGACGATGAACACATGAGCATAGCTTGCGTTGGTGATGAAGATTTTGCTTCCGTTGAGCACCCAGTGGTCGCCTGCATCGACGGCTGTGGTCTGCTGCATGGCGGCGTCAGTGCCGGCATTGGGCTCGGTCAGACCGAATGCTCCGATCCACTCGCCCGAGGCGAGCTTGGGCAAGTACTTCTGCTTCTGCTCCTCAGTGCCATTCTCCAAGATGGGAGCCATGCACAGCGAGGTGTGTGCCGATAGGACCACGCCGGTGGTGGCGCACACGCGCGAGAGTTCCTCGACGGCCATGATATACATCTGCACGGTGCCTCCTGCTCCGCCATACTGCTTGGGCACGGGAATGCCCATGATGCCGAGCTTGCCCATCTTCTCGACGGTCTCGATGGGGAAACGCTCCTGCTCGTCGACCTCGGCTGCCAGAGGCTTGACCTCATTCTCGGCAAACGAACGAATCATCTGCAGGAACAGTTGTTCTGTTTTTGAATAGCTGAAATCCATATAATTAATGTTTTTGTCCCCCTAAATCCCCCTGAAGGGGGGACTTAAGTGTTCCCCATTAGGGGGCTAGGGGGACTGAAATTTGATTAATACTTATAGAAACCTTGACCTGTCTTGCGGCCCAGCAGACCGGCGCGCACCATCTTGCGCAGCAGCGGGTGAGGACGATACTTGGGATCGCCAAACTCGTTGTAGAGCACCTCCATGATGGCCAGGTTGACGTCGTTGCCGATGAGGTCGGCCAGGGCGAGCGGGCCCATGGGGTGGTTGGCACCGAGCATCATGCACTGGTCGATGTCCTCGGCGCTGGCAATGCCGTCGGCCAGGATGCCTACAGCCTCGTTGATCATGGGGATGAGGATGCGGTTGACCACAAAGCCAGGAGCCTCATTGACGGGCACAGGAGTCTTGCCAATCTGTGTGGTGAGGTCGACGATGCACTGTGCTGTCTCGTCGCTGGTGAGCTGACCCTTGATAACCTCGACGAGCTTCATGCGGTCGGCGGGGTTGAAGAAATGGCAGCCGATGAACTTGTCGGGGCGGCTGGTGACAGCGGCAATCTCGGTGATGGAGAGCGACGACGAGTTGGTGGCAAAGATGGTCTCGGGCTTGCAGATTTTGTCAAGCTCGGTGAAGACTTCCTTCTTGAGTTGCATGTTCTCGACAGCTGCCTCGATGACGAGGTCGGCGTCGGCAAACGTTGCATAGTCGGTCGTTGTGGTGATGTTGGCCAGGATGGCGTCCATGGCCTCTTGGGTGATTTTCTGTTTCTCGACCAGCTTGGCATAGCCCTTGTTGATCGAAGCCATGGCCTTGTCGAGGCTGGCCTGTGTGCGGCTCTTCATGACGACGGGCATCTTGGCAGCGAATGCCTTGACAATGCCCTTGGCCATAGTGCCGGTTCCGATGACACAAATTTTCATATCGTTAAGTTTTTAAAGTTTTTGTTCTTTTTTGAGGAGGCTAGATGTTCTAGATTCTAGAAACTCTAGAAATTCTAGGTCATCTAGACGTTTATTTGTTGGTGAATGCGGCCTTGCGCTTGTTGAGGAAGGCGTCCATGCCCTCTTTCTGGTCGGCGGTGGCAAAGCAGCGGCCGAACAGGTCGTTCTCATGCGCGATGGCAGCATCGGCATCCAGGTCATAGCCCTCATTGATGCTCTGCTTGGCCAGACCGATGGCGATGGGGGCATTGGCCATCATCTTCTGTGCCATCTCGAGGGCTGCGGGCATGAGTTGCTCGCGCTCATAGACGGCATTGACCAGGCCGATGCGCAGTGCCTCGTCGGCGCGGATGGCCTTGCCGGTGTAGATCATCTCCTTGGCATAGCCCTGTCCGATGAGCTTGGGCAGGCGGTAGGTTCCTGAGAAACCAGGGATGATGCCCAGCCCCACCTCGGGCTGTCCGAACTTGGCGTTGCTCGAAGCGATGCGTATGTCGCAGGCCATGGCCAGCTCGCAGCCTCCGCCCAGTGCAAAGCCGTTGACTGCAGCAATGACGGGAATGGGCAGGAGTTCAATCTTGCGGAACACCTGGGCACCCAGGCGGCCGAACTCGCGGCCCTCGGCCTCGCCCAGATGCGCCATCTCGCTGATGTCGGCACCAGCGACAAACGACTTCTCGCCGTCACCGGTGATGATGAGCACGCGTGTGCCCTCCAGATGGCTGACGCAGTCGTCCAGCTCGCGCAGTATGGTCGAATTGAGCGCATTGAGCGACTTGGGTGCCGAGATAGTCACCACTGTCACGCCCTCGTTATGCTCGACTTTCAGAAATTGATAGTCCATCGTAGTTTTTAATATTTAAAAAGCTAAGGGGAGTTAAGTAGTTAAGGGAGTTAAGACGTTACCATTTGTGCTGTTCACGCGGCTTGCCGCGTCCCTACTTAACCTCTTAACTACTTGACTTCTTGACTACTGTGTTAGATGTCCATCGGTTTGAGGTCGGGCGAAATGATGAGCTTAGCCTCGGTGGCCTCTTGCACCTGCTCGACGGTGAACTCGGGGTGAATCTCACGCAGCACGATGCCCTCGGGGGTGATGTCCATCACGCCCATCTCGGTGATGATCATGTCGACCTGTCCGGCTGCGGTCAGGGGCAGTGTGCACTCTTTGAGGATTTTGGGTTTGCCCTTCTGGGTGTGCTCCATGGTCAAAATCACACGCTTTGCGCCCACGACGAGGTCCATGGCGCCGCCCATGCCGGGAGCCATCTTGCCAGGAATAATCCAGTTGGCCAGGTTGCCTTTCTCATCCACTTGCAGAGCACCGAGGAACGACACGTTCACATGGCCGCCGCGGATGATGGCAAACGATGTTGCCGAGTCGAATGTGCATGCGCCCGGAGTGAGGGTGATGTAGCCACCACCAGCGTTAATAAGGTTCTTGTCCTCTTCGCCTTCGGCGGGAGTAGCGCCCATGCCCATGGCACCATTCTCGGTCTGCAGTGTGACCGACACGCCCTCGGGCAGATAGTTAGGAATCATGGTGGGGATTCCGATACCCAGGTTCACTACATCGCCGTCATGCAGCTCTTTGGCAGCACGTTTGGCAATGACTTCTCTCATTTCATTTTTTTCCATAATAGTTTGATTTATGAGATTAATTGTATTTTTGTTGTTATCTTTATTTGTTTTTAAGGTGTGTACATAATGGAGCACACTAATCCGCCGCAAATTTACAAAAAAAATGTCATACATGCATCATGCGGCACGCACAAATGTGCGCACCGCATGATATTTTGTTCCCAAGCCTGTTTTACATTGAAATCATCTGCATCATCTGCGTGAGATTTTTAGACAAAAGAACAGATTTTTGAGTAGTTAAAGGGAGTTAAGTAGTCAAAGGTAGTTAAGTAGCTAGAGGAGGATCAGCTTTATTTGTTTTTTATTGTTTGATTTTAAGACAGAAGAACATAAGAACAAACAACCGCCTGGCAATCAATACTGCCAGGCGGTCATTGTGCATTATGCATTGTGCATTAGTTGATGACTTTGCGGGCGGTGCCGTCGCTCATTTTCACGATGGCTACGCCTGGAGTGTTAGTGTCCACGCGCTGGCCGGCCAAGTTGTAGCGTGCCACCTCGTGTGCGTTGCTGCTGCCCACCGTGGCGACACTCGAGTAGGCCAGGTCATCGATGCGGAAGGCGGGGCTGAGCACTTGCTCCTGCCAGTTGCCTGCGGCATCGGTCAGCCGAATCTTCAAGTCGAACCAGCCGTTCAGCGCCTCGCCTGTCACACCAGCCAACGAACCCGTATAGAACCATCCCATCACTGGCCAGTAGTTCTCAGGCACCTCCTCCACAGCCAACTCGTTCCAATTGTCCTCGCCATAAGGCGAATAACAAACTTCCACGGATTCGGGAGCAAAGCGGTTATAATACGGATATCCTACCGGACTGAATGCCTTGTTGAAGTCTCCTGCGCTGAACTCAAGACAACCCTCTGCTGCAGTGGCAAAACGGTCGGTTACATCCTCGTTGGCATCCTTGAAATGTAGCATGGTCATCGTGGGTGGGTTCATGTCTTCAGCGCCTGCATTGAATTGCAGATGCGCTTTATTTGAACCAACCATATCGTCAACCAGGAATTCCTCATTGATTATAGTGGCATCAACCATGCCGTTCAACGGTTCGTTCAATTGGGCCGAAAAACAACCTTGCCCTTCAAATAGGAGATCACCGTTGTACGATGTGTTGATATTTGCGTTACTCTGATCATCATGTTTCTTCTCACCATAACGTCCAAGATAGCCAAATATAAAATCCATATATTCGGCTATATCACTGACTGGACCGGAATCACCGTAACCATACATGTCAATTTGAGAAACCAAAAGCGGGCAGTTGTTTCCTAAATTGCCTATCTTTTTGGCAACGGGATATGCGAAAGCAGGGTGTGCAGGCCATTCTGTATGCTTGTAGACATAATCTCCCCATAGTTCTTCGATATGATCACATGCTTCAAAGGTGAAATCAGGGTACCTATCAGGATAAAACAATCCGTTCGTATCTTTATGAGTACGAATACCGTTGTTAGCAAATGCAGCCTCACCGTTGGAGTTCGTCAGAGGTATACCCATCATGACGGGCTTATAATACTCCTCTTCTAATCCCCATGGCATTATTCCCGTTCTCTTAACACTAATTTGAGGTTGAATGAATGGTGCGAATCCTACCTTACTATCTTCTGGTGATGCGCCGACATAGCACCTAATAGCCTGTCCTTCAGTAATCGGTTCCGTGAATGCGATATTAGTAATTGACGCTCCGTTGGCTGAAACCGCCTTTTCCCAAACACAAAAAATCTGGAACAAATCCTCATCTTGATACTCTGGGACAAGAAATGGATCTGCAAATTCCTTATATTTGCTTGGGTCATTCTCGACTGTTACATCATCCGTGGCACCTTGAACTTCGTAGGACGAAGTAAACGCATCATGGCCATTTATGCCAATACGGTAGCTATGAAAAACATATCGCTCGCTCACGTCATTGATGTAGAAATCGCCAAATGCTTCTCCGCCAGGGCTGTTATGAGCACCTTCATAACACACCCCAAACGATCCATCAAGAGATAATATGTAACCAGTTTGAAGGTCGGTATATTCAGTATGGTAAAGTTTATTGAAATAATATAGATTGTCCGTATTCCCTAGATCTAGTGGAGTCCAGTTCCAATTCTCATCTACATGCCATCGACCGGTATAGACTGGTTCACCTTCAAGTGTAAGCGTCTGGAAGTGGATGTGATTCTTGGCCTCATCTGCCGAGAAATCCAGCTGCATATTTTGGTTAATTGTAACTTGTTCACGCACAACAACTAGAATGTGATCTAGCTGGGGATAATCACTGATAGTGTCTATCACACCGAATATGGCCATTATATCATACGTGCCTTCAGGTACAGATAAGATATTTGAGCCTTTTGTTGGATTGTTTATAGATTCTCCTTCTTCTTTGTTGAATATTCGGATTTCTAATCCAGTCTGATACTCTTCGTTGAAGTCTAGATTACACTCAACTTCATAAGTGGGCAACTCAGAATTCTTGGGGGCGGCATTTGTATGAGTATTTTTAACTTGCAAATCATTAGCTTTCATGGGAGCGATCGAGACCTTGTGTGGGCTGAGCATGAGGTGGAAGTCGCCATCGAGGATGCGGGGTTGCAGGTGCTGGGGTGGCTGTGCCGCGGCACACATGGCCCATAGGGCCATCATGCAAAGTAGAAGTTTTGCTTTCATAACATTTAGTTTTTAGCGGTGAATAATTGAATGAATTGAAAATTCAAAATTGAGAATTGAGAATTCCAGCCTCACTGAGCCTCCCCTACTTTACGGGGCGACTGAGGGGAACTTCATTCTCGGTTGCAAAGGTATAGCCACCGCCTGAGAGCAGCCAAATTATTGGCCTTGAGAAGCATTCAGTTTTATAAAACAGAAGAAAATCGCCCGAAAATAGGCGATTTTACTATGATATTCGGTAGGGGGAGACTAAAAGGTGAGTTCTATAAATTCCAAAAAATTAATCATGTTGTTTCGGTCATCAAGTTTTTCTTTTTGGCATATTCCGAATCATCCAGTTGAGTCGAAACCTGCTCAAAAATCTAAAACAATATGACTTGAGCAATTTATAGAACCTACCTAAAGAACATTAGGCCATGAGTTTTTTGTTCTCCTGTCTTGCAGTTTTCTAGTATTTGATGTGGAAGTAGTCAAGTAGGGCCTTGAACTGGTCTTGGGCGGTTAGACACGTGTCGAGCAAATACCCTCGTACACGTGACCATTCACGAAGGCCTCGGTAATAGAACATCTTCAAGTCATCGGTGATGATGAACGGCACAATGCCGGCAGCAAGACACTCTTTGAACATGATGAGTCGGCCCACGCGTCCATTGCCGTCTTGAAACGGGTGGATGGCTTCAAAGTGGTAATGGAAGTCGATGATGTCCTCGATGGTGTGCGTTTTGGTATGATGATATGCAGCGAGCAACGCTTTCATCTCGCGGTGAACTTGCACTGGCGGTGTTGTCTCAATTCCTCCAACTTCGTTAGGCAGACGTTTATAATCGCCAACATTGAACCATGATTTGCCGGCATCGGATGTGCCGGCTTTGAGCTTCAAATGCAATTGCTTGATGTATGCTTCGGTCAGGGGAACATGAGTGTCGCTGATGACTTGGTCGATGCAGCGGAAATGGTTGACAGTCTCAATGATATCATCCACGCGGATGGCTAGGTCGGTGGCACCGATGGTACTAGTCTCAAAGATATATCTCGTCTGGTCATGTGTGAGTCGGCTGCCTTCAATGTGGTTAGAGTTATAAGTGAGATCTATCTGCACACGATGATAGATGCCGCCCTTGAGCTTGCTCTGTTGCTGCTCGCGCAAAACAGCGAGCAGAGGCGATAATTTAATGCGTTTTTTACGTGGGGGCATAGTGGCGTCATACGGGACGCTCCATGTCTTGCCTATCATGATGGCGCCATCGATTTTCCCACTCGCACAATAGTTGCGGGCAGTGCGCTCCGAAAGGCCGAATTTCTCGGCAAATTGCTTGACTGAAATATACTCCATAAACTGTCTATCGGCAAGAAACATTAAAAAATAGGGTGCAAAGATAACGATTTTTGCCGATAACGGCAAACTATATCAAAAAACCTGTTAATTCTGTGCCATCTGTGAAGCAAAATCAATCGGCTGAATCAGCGTGCGATTGCGCATTGCTCTGCTTGCGGTAGGCGCTGGGTGTGAGGCCGGTGAAGCGCTTGAAGTTGGTCACGAAGTTAGGGTAGGAACCGAAGCCAACGCTCTGGGCGATTCCCTCGACCGTGAGGTGCCCATATTGCTCGGGAGCGTTGATGCGGCGGCACGCCTCGCGAATGCGGTACTCGTTGACGATATTGGGGAACGACTGGTGGTAATGTCCGTTGAGCACTTGCGAGATATAGTTCTTCGACGTGGCGTCGACCAATTCGGTCAGTCGCTCGAGCGAGAAGTCGTTGTCGTAGATTTCCTCACTGGTTTCCATGACGTAGAGGATGCGGTGCAGCAGGTCGCTCTGCTCGCCCTCCGCGACTTGATGCGACTGATACTTGGGTGCTTGCTGCTGCTCAATGATTTGCTGTCGTCGCTCATCCTCGGCTGCCAGCAGTGCCAGATTGTTCTCATAGAGTTTGCGATTCTTCTCTTGCTCCTGCTTGTATTTGCGCCACAGCAGATAGAGGAAGGTCAGCACGACCAGCACCAGCGCCGCTATGCTCCACGCGATAATCTTGGTGATGCGCTGGCGGGTGCTCAACTCCTGCACTTCAGCATTGATCTCATCTATCTGGAACAAAAACTCTGTTTTTTGGGCATCTAACAATTTGTTTTGGTTCAGCACGATATCCTTCTCGCGAAGAGCCATTAACTCAAATCTATCGCCCTGAATAGAGTCTTTTTTGAAATTATGATAAAACTCTGACAATGCTTGATAGGAGATAAACAGACCATGGTGGTCATCATTTTTATTGGCTTGGTCGATATAGCTATTGATGATGTCTACTGCTTCTTGATCATGGTCCAACCTGATAAGCAATCTTGCCTTAGTGTTCATAATGCCTCGACGAATGATTTCGCAAGTTCTTGCATTCTCATGGTAGACGTGTTGAAGGGTCTTGTTGTAGTAGACTAATGCCGCTTCGAGGTTACCTTTGTCCACCTCAAGTGCCGCGCGGCAATAGTCCTTTGCGTACTCGTATTGTCTCAGACTATCGGGAATCTGATAGTTCAGAAACTGCTTGATGTCATCTCGTAAAGCTTGCAGCGTAATCGAATCGTCGGCTAAGTGCGCCATGTTGACCGCCGAAATGATAATTTTATCGGGTTTGTTTGACTCCAATGCAGTCTCAAACGCTTTCTGATGCATTTCAATGGTACGATGATCTAATTCGCCATTTCGAGTGAGAGAGCAGTCAATGATATAGATGTTCCCTAGATTGGTGTAAACTGATGAGAGTATTGAAGTAAATCGGTTCTCTTTTGCAATCTTCTCGGCCTGCAGTAAGTATTTGTGCGCTTTCTCATAGTCAACAAAATAATAGATGTAAAGAATGCCCAACTGGTTCATGGCTGATGACTCCATCCTCAGGGTTAGTTCATCACCGTTAGGGTTTGTAAAATAGCGGTTGGCCACGATGTTGTAGCAAACAAGCGCACTGTCGGGCTGCACATTGCTATAGAATCGCCCGCCCATCTCCATCAGCGTCTTGCTGGGGAGGTCTTTCCAGATGTCATAATTCTTGAGGCGTCCTGTGCCGCCAGCCACTCCCCCCAGCCACGCCACTGCCACAACCAGCCACAGTATAACTAATGCCTTTTTTGCCATGAAATCAGTTGTTTAGACAATGCAAAGATACTAAAATTGTCGTTTCCCACAAATTTATTTTGGCGAAATCTGTCGTTTTGCACAAGTGTGGCGCAAAAAATGTTATTCCGACCAGCATTGAATTGTCTCAATCTACAAATCGAGACAGTGCACCTTGCTGATTGTCAATCGTATACAAACTTTTTGACATCCTAATTGCTATTGTGGGCGATTTCAGCCTTTTTCGACACATTTTCTTAGTATTGGCGCAGGAGAAATGCCAGATACAGTGGCAACGTAAGTTGGTTGCCCGACCGTCCAATGTTATAGTCACCAAGTTTGATGGCTTCTTTCACATGATACTTCTCAGGATGCTTGAGTATGGTGCGGACACTCTTGGCATCACCTGTTGTTGATTTGACTTCCACAAGCGTACATCCTCCCTTATAACGCATCACAAAGTCAATCTCAAGTCCGGAATCTTTTCGATAATAATATAGCTTACGACCCATTTTGCCAAGGATGTCGGCAACAAGGTTCTCAAAAATCGCACCCTTGTATCCACCCAGGTCACCTTGCAGAATATTGAATGCTGTACCTTGTTCCAGCATTGCCACAAACAAACCTGTATCAGCCATGTAGACTTTAAATATATTATTGATGGAATAACCGTCAAG
>DEKO01000148.1:22941-28442 GCA_002353885.1 Porphyromonadaceae bacterium UBA2720 | reverse complement strand
TTCCTAAAATTCTTGATAAAAAATCTTGATAAAAATCGTGACAACCGCGAAGTGCTCACGACCGAACGGGAACAATGACACGAATAAGAAAATTCCTTAATTCCTAAAATTCTTGATAAAAAAAATCGTGATAAAAATCGTGACAACCGCGAAGTGCTCGCTGGTTGCTAGCCCAGAACGACGCCCAGCACCATCATGAGCACAAAGCCAATGGCAAAACCCACTGTGCCCAGGTTGCTGTGCTCGCGCTGTGAGGCTTCGGGTATGAGCTCCTCGACCACGACATAGAGCATCGAGCCGGCAGCAAATGCCAGCAAAAAGGGCAACAGAGGTTGCAAGTTCTACAAACGCATGCGCGGACATGCCCCGCTGGTGCTCAGGAAGCAATAACCGCCCTATCGCATCAATAATTGATAAAAGGAACTATAGACCTTTTGTCCCCACAAACATGCACTATAATCAACATTCAGCATAGGCAATCTTTTGACGATTCATTCTCAATCAATTTACTACATCATGTTACTAGGGATTATTGTAGGGAACTATAAAAATCTGAGTGAATGGGTGAGAACTGAAAACTTTTGTGTACCTTTGCAATCGCAACTCTTAACTCGCACGTGATGCACATCGCAATAGCTGGAAACATAGGCAGTGGCAAGTCGACGCTGACGCGTCTGCTGGCCAAGCACTACGGTTGGACGCCACGGTTTGAGACGGTTGACCACAACCCCTATCTCGAGGACTACTACCGTGACATCCACCGCTGGTCGTTCAACCTGGAGGTGTTCTTCCTGAAGGAGCGCTTCAAGGACTTGCTCGCTATCTCGCAGTCGTCCGAGACCATCATCCAGGACCGGTCGATCTTTGAGGGCGTGTATGTGTTCATGGCCAACAACAAGGCCATGGGCAATCTGAGCGACCGTGACTATAACACCTATATGGAGCTGTTTGAGCAGATGCTCTCGGTGGCTCGCTTGCCCGACTTGATGATCTACCTGCGTGCATCGGTGGCTCACCTGGTGGGCAACATCCAGAAGCGCGGTCGCGGCTACGAGCAGACGATGCAGCTCGAGTATCTCGAGAACCTGAACCGTCGTTATGAGGAGTTCATCACCGAGCAATACAAGGGCCGAGTGATGATTGTCGAGAAAGATAAGCTGGACTTTGAGAACCGTCCCGAGGACTTGGCTCAGGTGACCGACCGCATCGACCGCCTGCTCTATGGCCTCTTCCCCGACACGCCTGGGCTTTAGCATTTAGACGTTAGTTTTTTTGACATTAGACGTTAGTCGAGGCAGCAACTAACAACTAAGACCTGATAACTGACTACTAAAAATTTTAAACTGTCAACTCTTAACTATATAGTACGATGCATATAGCAGTAGCAGGAAACATCGGTTGTGGCAAGACCACACTCACGCGCATGCTTGCGCAGCGTTATGGTTGGACACCGCGCTATGAGTCGGTGGCCGACAATCCCTATCTTGCCGACTTCTACGCCGACATGAAGCGCTGGTCGTTCAACCTGCAGATCTACTTCCTGAACCGCCGTTTCAAGGAGGTGGTTGAGATCTCCAAGAGCGACGAGTACATCATCCAGGACCGCACCATCTTTGAGGACGCTTGCATCTTTGCTCCCAACTTGCACGACCAGGGGATGATGAGCGACCGCGACTTTGACAACTACAAGGACCTGTTCGACCTGATGATGTCGCTGGTCAAGCTTCCCGACCTGATGATATATATCCGCTCGAGCATCTCGACGCTGGTGGCACAGATCCAGAAGCGCGGGCGCGAGTATGAGCAGACGATGCGTCTGGACTATCTGCAGGGTCTGGAGAAGCGCTACGAGCAGTGGATTGCCGACTACCAGGGCCCGCTGATGGTCATCGATGGCGACACGTGCAAGTTTGGCGACAATCCCGAAGACTTTGCCCAGGTGACCGACCGCATTGATGCGATGCTCTATGGTCTGTTCCCGATGATTGAGTGACGACGGGGGATCAGAGGATGAAGAATGGCGAGGCTTCGTAGCGCGGCAGTGCGTAGAGCTGCACGTCGCGTGTGCGCTGGTCGGGCGCGTTGCTGGCGTCGCCCACAGTGAGTCCACGGTGCTCGAGTGCCTTGCGCATGGTGGTCAGCGCCAGTTGGGGTGTGTTGTTGTCATTGCTCAGGTGACACAGAAATATCCACTTGAGTTTGTCATGATAGTGCTGCTCGACAAATTGTGCGGCCACCTCGTTGTCGAGATGTCCCTTGGGCCCTCGCACACGAGCCTTGAGAAATTCGGGATACAGTCCTGTATCGAGCATGTGCTGGTCGTAGTTGCATTCAATCATCAGGTAGTGGGCCTGTTGCATATAGTGCTCGGCTCGTGGCGTGATGACACCCATGTCGGTTGCGACGACAAAGTGCTGGCTGCCCATGGTGATGCTGAAGCCCATGTTATCGGTCCCGTCGTGTGATGTCTCGAATGCGGTGAATTCCATTCCACACAGTTTGAAGGGTGTCTCAAGCCAGATGGGCACCTGGTAGTCCTTGACCCGTCGCGAGATGTTGTGCCGCCGCAGCATGCCGTTCATCAGGCGCATGGTACAGTATACGCGGGCCTGCTTGTTGTAGTCGCGCACAATTTTATAGACATATCTCACGTGGTCCTGGTGGTCGTGTGTCAAGACCACTCCCTTGACGGCATCGCGCGCGATGCCGTTGCGCCGCAGCTCGTCGAACACGCCCTGGGGGTCAACACCAGCGTCGATGAGCACTCCGCTCTGCGCTGTGCCGATGTAGGCGCAGTTGCCACTGCTGCCACTGCCAAAGCTGATGAAGGCCAACCCCTTGCCCAGCTCATCGTCGGCATTGAGCCGCTGGCTGGGTTGACTGGCTTGTGCCTTGTCATCGGATTCTTCCCATTCAAAGTTGATGGTGGGTGTGCCTTCATCGAAACGGTGATATCGTGTGGTACTCTTTTTCATCTCATTTATATAGCAGGAAAATGGTAGGTATTTTGCCGAAGTCGGCTTTGGCTTTCGCCCACTGGCCAATGGTGTGTGTGACGATGCGCTCGTTCTGGCCAGTGATGTCGCTGGCCACGCACAGGTGCATGTGTGGCGGCAGATGCCGCGTGAGGTCGGCCAGCAGAGCATTGTTGCGGTAGGGCGTCTCGATGAAAATCTGCGTCTGGTCGTCGCGCATGATGCGCTGCTCCATGTCCTTGAACTTGCGCGCACGCGCCGTGGCATCGATGGGCAAGTAGCCCAGGAAGGCGAACGACTGCCCGTTGAAGCCCGATGCCATCAGGCCCATCAGTATGCTCGATGGCCCCACCAGCGGCACCACAGTCAGCCCGCGACGTTGTGCGATAGCCACCACGTCGGCACCAGGGTCGGCAATGGCCGGGCATCCCGCCTCGCTGATCACTCCCATGGGCTGTCCTGCCTCGAGGGGTGCCAGGTAGTCGGCAATGTCGGCAGGGTCAGTATGTCGGTTGAGTTCATAGAAGGTGAGCCCGTCAATGTCGATGTCGCGGTCGCACTTGCGGATGAAGCGCCGTGCCGAGCGGACATTCTCGACAATGAAGTGGTTGATGCCCCGCACCACCTCGATGTTGGTGACCGGAAGCACCTGACTGAGCGGGACATCGCTCAACGTGACGGGTATGAGATACAGTGCAGGTTTCATCGTGCAATGGCTGACTGTTTTCAGTCGAACCGCAAAGTTAGCAAAAAAAGCTGGTCCAACGCCAAGGTGATGGGTGAAATTGTCATTTTTTAAGTTCTGATTCTTCAAAGGCCAAAAATGCTGCTTAAAGACGAGAAAGACATAAAAACATAAAATTATTAACGTTCTAATGAAGGTGTTATCAATGTGTTACGGCTACAATATATGTCTTTATGTCTTTGTCGTCTAAAATCAGCGACTTTTTAATGTGGACTCTTTTTTTAAAAAATCAAAAAACTTGGTTTTTTTATTTTCAACTTCGCTCTACTTGTGCAAATTTTGCCGAAATTTGCAGCAATAATCACATCACAGACATTTATGCAACTGTTTATCACTCTGTTTATCCTCGCTTTGGCGTTGGCCTATGCCTTGTGGCGCATTGTGCGCACGATGCGTGGCCATGGCGACTGTGGCTGCGGTCGTGGCAAGGACTGCCCCCACTGTCATGCCCACGGGCAGGCCGATTGTCGTGATCGCCATCGCAAGCACACACTTTTCTTGCTGTTGTCCTTGTCGTCGATGACTCTGTCGGCGGATGTGGGGGGTGACGCCATCGTCGGTCTTGTCGAGGCCTTGAGACAGTTGCCGGCTACTGAATTGCACCACCTGGTCATCATCCAGGATGGCCGTGTGCAGGCCGACCTGCATGCATGGCCTTTTCGTGCCATCGACCGTCACAACCAGTTCTCTGCCTGCAAGATGCTCACGTCGCTGGCTGTGGGCCTGGCTGTCGACGATGGCAAACTGCATCTTGATGACCGAGTGGTCGACATCTTGCCTGACAAATGTCCTGCCCGACAGAGTGCCGAGTTGCAGGCCATCACTTTGCGCCACTTGCTGACCATGACCAGTGGCAAGCAACTGAACGTCACGCTACGCGACACGACTGCCGACTGGTCGAGGCATTGGATGGCACTCGATGGCACCAGACCCGGCACACACTTTGAGTATGACACCATGACGTCGTTTATGCTTGCTGCCCTTGTGCAACGTGCGACAGGGCACAGGGTGATCGACTATCTCAACGACCGCATCCTGGGCCCGATGGGCATCGATGACGTGGAGTGGGAAATGAGCCCCGACAGCATCAACACAGGCGGCTGGGGCATGCGTTGCAGCACGATGACGATGGCCATGCTCGGACAGTTGTTGCTCCAGGGCGGGCGTTGGCAAGGACGTCAGCTCATCTCGGCCGACTGGGTGAGACAGATGTCGAGCGACCAGTTGTTGTCGTTGGGCATAGCAGCCACGCACGAGGATGCCTACCACGACGGCTATGGCTATCAAATGTGGCGTTGTGCACTCGAAGGGGCCTATCGCGCTCAGGGCAACATGGGTCAGTTGACACTGATTTATCCGGCAGGCAATCTGGTTGTGGCCGCCAACTGCGTCACGACCGACCAGATGGGGGTGCTTCGTGTGGTGCAACAGCATGTGCCCAATTTGCTGTCAAGCGGGCATGAGGCAACGTTGTCGAGCATGCAACTCGAGGCACTCGAGCACAGTGTGCAGGTGCCGTTGTTGCAGGGACAACCCTGGTCGTCGAGCAGTGACTCGCTGCACTTCGACCTCGAGGAAAACTGGCACAACATACGTTCGCTGGACTTGCGGCATGATGGTGCTAAAGTGTGGCTTGACATCAGTTACGAAGATGGCCGCCGCGAACATGCAGCACTGGGCTATAGCCATTGGATTTATGGTCAATCACGCACTACTCCACCCTATAACATTCTGGCACAAAATCGTTTCAGCGGCTTGACGAGTGGATTTGCTGTGGCGGG
>DEKO01000148.1:0-22934 GCA_002353885.1 Porphyromonadaceae bacterium UBA2720 | reverse complement strand
TATGCCTGCCAGCCGGCAGGGAAGATTGTCGCTCAGTTGCGCTATGTCGATTGGTACAATGGCATCACGCTGGTCATTGACACATCCAGCAGCGAGGTGACAATCATCGACTGCACATTGCCCGGCCGCCCTGAGGTCGTTTCGTTGTCCGGCTACTCGGCTCCGTTCAGGTGGTGGATGGTGGTCTTTGGCGCGCTGGCGGCTGCTCTAGTTGCTCTGATTGCCTGCAACAAGAACGATTAAAGACCGACACTAGACTTTAGACGCTAGACGTGGCAGCATTTTTCAATTCTCAATTAAAAGTATTACCTTTGTCGCAATTATTGTACGAGCCATCGATATATGATTGAACGACACATTATCATTGACGAAGTTGACCCTGTGGTGTTCTATGGGGTGAACAATAGCAACATCTCACTGATACGCAATCTGTTTCCCAAGCTGCGCATGGCCGCTCGCGGCAGCGTGATCACCGTGTTGGGCGATGACGAGGAGACTGCCGAGTTTGAGCGCAAAATCCATGTGCTGGCCGACTACTGCACCCGATATAACAAACTCACCGAGGAGGTGATCATCGACACCATCAAGGGCACACCTCCCCAGGAACTGAAGATGGACGATGTCATCATCTATGGCGTGAACGGCAAGCCCATCCAGGGGCGCACGCCCAACCAGCAGCTGCTGGTCAAGACCTTCGGCGAGAATGACCTGACTTTTGCCTTGGGTCCTGCCGGCACGGGCAAGACCTATCTGGCAGTTGCTCTTGCCGTGCGAGCGCTGAAGAACAAGGAAGTGCGCAAGATCATCCTGTCGCGCCCGGCTGTCGAGGCGGGTGAGAAACTGGGGTTCTTGCCTGGCGACATGAAGGACAAGNNGGATTCCTGCCCGGCGACATGAAGGACAAGATTGACCCCTATCTGCAACCGCTCTATGACGCGCTTGAGGACATGATTCCCAACGCCAAGCTCAAGGAGTATATGGAGACCGACGTGATTCAGATTGCTCCCCTGGCGTTCATGCGTGGTCGCACCCTGAACGACGCCATCATCGTGCTCGACGAGGCACAGAACACGACCACTCACCAGATCAAGATGTTCCTCACGCGCCTGGGCATGGGGTCGAAGATGATAGTCACTGGCGATGTGACACAAATTGACCTGCCTCGCACCACACAGTCGGGCTTGATTCATGCCCTGCGCGTGCTCAGAGATGTCAAGGGCATCGGGCGTGTCGAGTTTGGCAAGAAGGACATCGTGCGACACCAGCTGGTGCAGCGCATCGTCGAGGCCTATGAGCGCTTCCAGGCCGATAGCGTACAGCAAACAGCAAACAGCGAGCAGTAGGGACGCGCCTCAGGCACGTCCGCAGCCAGGTTGAGGGTCGCTTCGGGACGTGCCATGGCGCGTCCCTACAGCCACAACAATGTAAAGGCTTAACTCCTTTAACTACTTAACTCCTTTAGCTACTTAACTCCTTTAACTACTTAACTCCTTTAACTACTTAATAATATGACACTGACAAAGACTGACTTCAATTTCCCGGGACAGAAGAGCGTGTACCATGGCAAGGTGCGCGATGTGTACAACATCAACGACGACCTGCTGGTGATGGTCGTTACCGACCGCATCAGCGCCTTCGACGTCATCCTGCCAAAAGGCATTCCCAGCAAGGGACAGGTGCTCAACCAGATTGCAGCAGGCTTCCTGGATGCCACGGCCGACATTGTGCCCAACTGGAAGCTGGCCACGCCCGACCCGATGGTGACCATCGGCAAGCGTTGCGAGGGCTTTGCCGTCGAGATGATAATCCGCGGCTACCTCACCGGCAGCGCCTGGCGTGAGTACAAAAACGGCTGTCGACTGCTGTGCGGTG
This sequence comes from Porphyromonadaceae bacterium UBA2720, assembly GCA_002353885.1. GTDB lineage: Bacteria > Bacteroidota > Bacteroidia > Bacteroidales > Muribaculaceae > Sodaliphilus. The sequence goes on along the minus strand of DEKO01000148.1, from coordinate 21,062 downwards.
TGCCTCTGCCCGATGGCATGCGCGAGAACGAGCGTTTCCCCGAGCCCATCATCACCCCAACCACCAAGGCCGAGCAAGGCCACGACGAGAACATCTCGCGTGAGGAGATTATCGCTCAGGGCATCGTCAGTGCTGAGGACTATGCTGTGATGGAGCAGTACACCCGCGCACTGTTTGCACGTGGCACCGAGATTGCCGCCAGCAAGGGACTGATTCTGGTCGACACCAAATATGAATTTGGCAAGCGCGACGGGCAAGTCATTCTCATGGACGAGATCCACACGCCCGACTCCTCCCGCTACTTCTATGCCGAGGGCTACGAGGAACGCTTTGCCAAGGGCGAGCCCCAGCGCCAGCTGAGCAAGGAGTTTGTGCGTCAGTGGCTCATCGAACACGACTTCATGGGCAAGGCCGGCCAGCAGGTGCCCGAGATGACCGATGAGTATTGCCAGAGTGTGGCCGACCGCTATATCGAGCTCTATCAGGAGATCACTGGCACACACTTTGAGCCGGCTACCGACACCGACCTGGCTGCCCGCATCGAGCGCAACGTCACCGACTGGCTCAAAAACAATGAAGTTGGACGTTAAACTTTAGACCGCGCTATGCGCTGGAAGAACGCTGCGCTGGTAGCGGGTAGAGATTATTGTGCATTGCCTTAACTCCTTTAACTACTTAACTCCTTTAACTACTAACTAATTAAAGCATGGCTCAGAACGTTGAGCACATCAAACCCTACCAGCAGCAAGGCAGCAAGACCGAGCAGGTGCGTGACATGTTTGACTCCATAGCCCCGGCCTACGACTTCATGAACCGCGCCATGACGCTGGGCATCGATCGCTGGTGGCGACGTGTGGCAGTCCGGCGCGTGAGGCGGCACTTGACAAGTGTGTCATCGCCCCAGTTGCTAGATGTTGCCACCGGCACGGGCGACTTTGCTCTGCAACTGCACGCCAGCCTGGCTGGTGCCCGTGTCAGGGGCATCGATTTGAGCCAAGGCATGCTCGATGTGGCTCGTCGCAAGGTGGCCGACAGAGGGCTGGAAGACCAGATTGTGTTTGAGCAAGGCGACTGCCTCGACTTGCCCTACGACAACGGCACGTTCGATGCCGTGACGGTGGCCTTCGGGGTGCGCAACTTCGAGCACCTTGACCGCGGCTACAGCCAGATGCATCGTGTGCTGCGCCCCGGTGGCATGTTGTGCGTGCTCGAGCTGTCGACACCGCAGAATCGTCTCATCCACTGGTTCTATGACCTGTACACGCTGCACATCATCCCCTGGGCAGGTTCGCTCAAGAGTGGCGACAAGAGCGCCTATCGCTATTTGCCACAGAGCATCGCTGCCGTGCCTCAAGGGCAGGCCATGCTTGCGCTGATGCGCGAGGCTGGCTTCACACAGTGCCAGGCACGCACGCTCACCCTAGGCACCTGCACCGTCTACACAGGCGTCAAGCCTTAGTCATCACCACCACACAGCAGTGGCGGCCTACCATCGATGGTGGACCGCCACTGTTGTTGCATCATGGCGCGGCACGCTCGGCCTTACTGCACCACCTTGCGTGCAGTGCCGTCGCTCATGCGGATGATCACCACGCCGTGATAGTCGGCCGGTACGCGCTGGCCAGCCACATTGTAGCGGCCCACTTCGACGACCTTGTCACCATGCAGGCGCTGCACGCCTGTGATGATGCCGTCGTGGATGCCACCTTCCCAAGTGAGTTCACTCACCGGATAGGCCACATACTGACCGCGTGCCGTCTCGGCCCTGTTGCCTCGAGGCGACTGGGCAGTGGGTGTGGCGGTGTGTATCACAGCCTGGAAGGTGTAGACATCGCCATCGGTGGGGCTGAAGTCAAAGTCCAGATTGCCGGTGTTGACCTCAAACTGGCCGGACAGGTTGGCCACGTTGACCGACCCGATGCTGGGCGGTGCCACAAACATGCCACTGGCCTCGTCCCACATCGCCCAATGAATCTCGACCACCTCCATCGGCTTGGGAGTGAGGAACCAATAGGTCTTGCCATCGACGGGCGAGAGTTGCTCGCTGCCGGCGAAGTTACAGGCCACCATCGCATTGGGTGTGAAGGCTATGCGTTGTTCCATGGCTTCGGGCAGCTTGTCAAGCACCAGGACGGGGTTGACGCGGTCGATGAGATGGCCCTTCACGTTCTTGAGGGTGTAGCCCGAGCCAATCAATTCGTTAGAACTCCATTCGCTCTGGTCAGACTTCTGCAAGGCCACCCAGTTGCTTTGGTCCCAGTCTCCTTGTTGCAGTCCTGCTATAGTGCTTACATAATCAATCTGTCCGGCGGCGGGCTGACTGGGCGACGCATAAGCGCCGTTATCCTTGCAGTATAAGCTCTTGCCATCGGGCGAAATGGCAACCGGTTGGAGGTCGCCCTGCTGCAGATAGTAGGTTTTGCCCAGCTTGCCGCTTGCCACCACCTGTGCCAGCGATTTCCTCTCGATGGTGGTTTGGAAGCCAATCTCGTAAAGATAACCACGGATGGTCCCAGCCACCACTTTGTAGATCTTGGCCTTGTCCAGGTCGGTAGCCTCAAAGTTGATGGTGGCATTGCTGGTGTAGTTGCTAAAGTCGTGCACCTCGGTTCCATTTGTGAAGCCGCCATTTTCGTTCACCGTCACCTCGGTGACTGTGAGGGTGGTAGGATAAGTTTTGGTTGTCCGTGAGCCATTTAGGCCATAGAGTTTCACGGCAGTAACATTGGTCACATAGAATGTGATGGTCCGGTTAGAGAAAGCTTGCTGTGATGTGTTTCCAAAGTAGCGGGCTGTTGAACTAGTGAAGTAGGCGCTGCTGCCCTGGTAGATGTCGTTGTCGACACTCCAGTTGGACACCACTCCCATGGTGTTGTTGCTAGGTGATGAGTTATAATTTGAGGAAATCCACTTCTGCGCTTTGGGGCTGTAATAAATCGAACTCCATGCACCGTAGACGGGCAGGGTGAGCCAAGCGACGACATCCTTGTCGTCATACTCGGTGTACCGGTATAGCTGATCGACGTAGTTCTTGTTCCACCCGGCCTGGTCGATGGTGGCATATTTGGTGATGTCCAGATAGGTGTCGCTGGCCGTGCCGCCGTTGCTGGCGGTGGCATTGAGGGCAACCGTCTGTTGTGCAACGCCCTCGCTGGTGAGTGTCACCATGCCAGCAAACTCTCCCTCTTCTTCGGCCAGGAAGGTGACTGTGACGTTGACAGGTGTGGTGGCACTGATCTGGCTGGCTGGAATAGTTGCAGGCGAGATACTGAACACTCCCGCATCGTCGGTGAGCGCCAGGGCTACATCGCCGGTGATATAGGTCCCTGTCACGGCAAAGGTCTTTGTGGCCGTGGCCGAAACGTTGGCTGCCATTGTGAGCGACGTGGGGTTGACCGTCAGCATCGGTCCCGCAGCGGTGCCGTTGATGTTGATGGTCACGTCTCGGGCATTGCTGCTGCTCAGCGTCAGTGTGGCGTTGTGTGTGCCTGCCAGGGTGGGGGCGTAGGTGATGGTGATGGTCGTGCCCTCGGTCGCCTGGTTGGCCGTGATGGTTGTCTTGTCGATGGTGTAGACTCCACTGGCATCGCTCAGCGTGGCTGTGATGTTACCTTCAAGGTTCATGCCGCTGATGCTGACCGTCTGGCTCGCCGTGGTGCCCACTTGCTGCTCAAAGGTCACCGTGGTGGGGCTGGCTATGATAGTGGGCTTGTTGCACCAATGAGAGAGTATATATTGAATGCCTGCCAGTGCATCGATTTTGCCTTGTCCGAAATGGGTGTGATTGGTGCCAGTATCGGTATAACTGTCGTGAATGGCACTCTCCTTCATGATGGTTTTGATGTCTGATGTCGTCAGTTCCAAGTCGTTTTCCTTGGCCACTTGTAGCCAAAGTGCAACGATGCCGGCTGCTGTTGGTGTCGCCATCGACGTGCCTTGCATGGCGCCATAAGGTGAGGTCGTGTTTGTGTTAACGCGGTCGGTCGCTGAACTGCCTGAAGTGTATGTTGATGAGTAATGGTTTACGGCAGCGACAAGTCTTGCGCCAGGTGCTGTTATCCAAGGATATTGTTCGCCCAATGGTCCCGAACCTTGTGTGGCGTAACTTGAGAAATAAGCAATGTCGCCCAAGGTGTAAGTATCGCTATAATCATGGCTGGTTCCGTTGTAGTCGGCGACATTGTTCTTAGTGACATACGCGCCCACAGATATTGCCCCAGGAATAGTCGCTTCATCGCTCACACTCATGTTATCGCTTCCGGCCGACCATGTGTAGCCGTTGGTCGACAAGTGGTTGGACAGATATCCCGATCCTCCACGCCAAATGTCTATTGTCGAGCTTCCGTTAGTGGGATATATTTGGATAGCAAGAATGTAATCACTCTTATAGTAAGTGCTCCCATCAACTGTAGTTGTCGAGTAGGACTTCGAGTTGATATAATTTGGTGCTCTCAATAATACTTGGGTTTTGTTCTCAGATGCTATGTAGTCTTTATAGACGTATAGTGTCCCACTATAATAAGTGCTGAGTCCCGAAGGAGTGGCGCCATTTGTTGTCGGTGTGACAGAGATTTCTTTAACCAGCGCCCCTGTGCTGCTGTTTAGTACCAAGATTTTGCAGGCTAGTGAACTAGTCCCACGAGCCCATGCACTGGCCAACACTCCTGCATATTGAAATCCCGGGTCAGCATCAATGTATGCCGAGTTGATGATTGTGCCTAATGGCGATGCGCTGGTAGCTGTGCCGCTCACATAATATCCGCCGGCACTGCCCACCTTACTCTTGCCGGCATCGTTAGATGCTGCGAACAGGCACACGCGGTTGGGATGATTGTCATCAAAATATTCCGACACAATGTCGGCATAGTCACCTGTCCCATCATGAGGCCCAATTTGTGACCCCCAACTGTTGCTGACGACAAGAGGTTGAGTGCCGGCATAATTGGTGATGTACTGGAAAGCGTTGGAGATATAAGTGTCGTATAGTGCATTCAGCCCTGCCAAATAGAGGTCGGTTCCTGGCGCCATTCCACCATAGGTGGCGCTTGCATGATTGTCTGTGACTGTAACACTGCTGCCATTAATCACCACGCTAGAGCCTCCAGCCGTTGAGCTGGTGTGTGTGCCATGGTCTGCCGATGAATTGTCGGTTGTTGGGCTGGAGCTAGTTACAGATGTATATTCACGGTCTGTACTGCCATTATAGACATAGGCTCGCTTGATGCGCGAATTGCCGTTTTTGTCCTTGAATGCGATGTGCTGGAAGTCGATGCCAGTGTCAATCACTCCCAGCAAGACTCCAGTGCCGTCATAGGCGTTGGGGAGCCCTGCCGAGCGGGCATCGGTCGAATAGGTGAGCACATCATCGACATTGCTCACTTCACGTGCAGCATCGGTAAAGGTCTGCATTTTTGAGGCCACATTGATGCGACTGACGGTGGCAATGTCGGCTACAGCTTCGATTTTCTCAACAGGAATGAGCGTCGTTAGCAATGTGGCGTTTTTGAATTGGCACTGCATGATGACGCCTAGTGATTCTAACTCTTTGATGGCCGACTGGTCGTCAATCCGAATAAAGGCTGAAATATAGGCCTTCCCGTCGATGGTGTCGGGTGTGGCAATAATTTGTTCGTCATCAAACGTATGGCCAGAGGTCGATTTTAACTTAAATCTGTTTTGTTGTGAGGCCTTCGGCGCAAGTGCTTGATTTCTTTGCTCATTCAAGAATATCTGTGTCGTAACCGAGAGTTTGTCTTGCGCTTGCAGTGCGATGTTGGCGATGGTCAGGCACAACAATGCCATGAGCATGCGCCGGACTAGTGCAACACAGGGGTGTGAGTTCTGTTTCATTAGTCTAAATTTAGAGTGATGATGAGATGTAATATTTGCAACAAAAATAGGAATAAAATATCAAGATTACAAAATTGCTTCAGCGGAAAGCCAATTTTGTTCAACGAACAAATTGTTAACTATTGTTTTTAATGGCGCTGATTAGGCTGTCGCGCTGCTGCCGGAGGGCCGTGAATGTGTCGAAGAGGTCGGTCAGTGCGATGGCCGAGTTTTCAGCCTGTGCCCGATAGAGGGTGGCCGAGTTGCCGCCGACATCGCTGTGCCCCTGCAGCGCCCCGCTGACGCCACTCACCTGTTCAAGCAGCCGCATCTGCAGGCCGATCATGTTATAGGCGCCGCTGTTGCCCATGGGGGTGACAACTTGTTGGGGGCGTGCGTCGCTCTCGCGCGGGTCGTAAGGGAGGATGCCCCCGGCATTGGTCCATGCGCGCCGCACGTCCTGCCAGGTGAAGCCGTCGGGCAGGGCTGTCTCGGGGAAGAGAAGCACGCCCTTGGCGCTGGACTCCATCATGTGGTTGAGCATGGTGATGAGACGGTTGATATGCTTCTGTTGGTCGATAGCCCCCTCGACGAACGAGTGAACCTCGCCGTCGATGAGGGGGTAGAACTTGGTGACAAAGGGATGACGTGAATGGGCGTGTGGGGCGACATTTTGCGCCAGCAAGTCGCCTGTGGGCGAGAACCACCGGCACTGCCAGCGGGTGTCGATGTCCCATCGTGTGGCTACGTCGGGGTCTTGGCGCATGCGCTTGACCTCGTGCGATTGTGACAGGGGCACGATGCTGAGCTGCGCTGTGCGGCGGTTGTGGCACACGAGCACCTCGCGGCTCTCGCGTGTCCACACCTCGATGGCGCGGCAGCGTGGCCCGTGGGCATGCCAGAAGTCCATTCCGCCCATGGCATCGGCGCCAATGCTGGAGGCGAACCCGGCAATGCGCTGTGTGAGTTGCTGACTGTATAGCCGCCTGACCCAGGCGGCCTTACGGCGCGAACCGCCGGCCACACGGCTCAACAACTCGGCCAACGTCAGGTCGTGCAGTTGCCCCAGCAGATGGCAGTCGTTGCCACGCGGGTCAAGCACCGAGTCGATAAAGAAGTGGTTGACATTGACGTTGTCGACTTGAAGTGATAGCTTGCCCAGGTGATCAATCTGTTCGATGCGTTGTATGGCGCATCCCGAGATGAGAAACTCTTCAAGCGCTCGGCTGTCGAGTTCATCGAGTTGCAGTTCTTCAGTCGCTTGTGCGACGAGTTTGTTGGCCGGCACAGAAGCATCGATGACCTGAGAACGATAGCGGCCAACAACCGTGCGCACAAGTTGTCGCAACAGGTTGTTGGTCAGTGGCTGTGCGCCGCTGCGGCTGCAGCGTTGTTCGTCGGTGAGTGTGTCGCCATCGCGGTCAGTGTAGGTGTCGCTCCACTGGTCGCCATAGGCGAAGCGCTTGTTGCGTGCACGACTACGTCGAAAACTGCCGCATCGCATCCAGGCGCGATAGGCATCAAGCAAGATGTTGGTGTTGTTTTCCATTTTTAAGCAGTAGTTAAAGGAGTTAAGGATTTAGCCGTTACTTGATTGCTCTGGCTGATGCTGCATGTTGCGCCCCTAACTCAGTTAGCATTCAGTTTTCATCACATATGACTAGTCGATGGCGAAGTAGTGCCGGCGGTTGCGGGGGCCGTGGGAGATGTGTAGCCACTGGTAGTTGTGCTCGTTGATGGCCTGGTCGACGGGTAGGTGGAGCCGTTGCAACAGTTGCCAAAGCCTGCGGTTGCCGTCGCGTGAACCTGTGGTGATGTCGGCTGCCTCGCCCAGCATGTGCTGGCTGTGTGGAACGCCGCCCACGGCATGGTTCAACGCCGGGCAGCGATAGCCACTGTTGACATAGAGGGGACTGCCCCAAGCCTCACGCAAGGGGTCGAGAATCGTTTCGACCAGACGTGTCAGGGCCAGGATGGCTGTGGCTGGTGGTGTGTTGTCGATACCCATCCGACGGGCAGTAGCCGAGCGGGTCAGTTCGGTGATGGTGAAGTGTTTCATGGTGTTATGAGTTTTGTGTTTCGGGTTTGGGTCGTCCCAAACGGCGCTGCAAAACTATAACATCGATTAGAGCGGCGCAACCTCTTGCGCCAGTCACGGCGCTAGTTGCGCAGAATTGATCGCTTGATGGCTATGGTGGCACGCAAGAGCCAAGGATGTCGTAGCAATCGCTGCAGGATGCGATGTTTCAGGTCAAAGCCGCTTGTGTCGTAGGCCAAAACGTTCTTGTACCAAGAGTCGTCGGTGTCAATAACCGGGCAATAGAAGGCGAGCCGGTCCACCTCCATGACCCTGACTTGCTGTTCGAGCGAGCAGAGCAGGCCTCGGCGTTGCAACTTCTCGCGCACGAGGGCAAAGTATCGGCGCCACAGGTCCTGGCGGTGCAATGGCCCTAGAGACGTGAGTGATTGGGGGTTGTAGTAGTAGTCATAGACCACATCATCGAAGAGGCCAATGCGCCGGATGCGCTCACTCAAGCCCACGAGTATGAACACGTCTTCGCTGGGCAAGCGGCAGTCGCTGGGCGGGAAGACGTCATCGGTCCATAGGCTGCGCCGGCTGATGTTGGCCCATGCCCCGCAGATGCTTCCGGGTGCGAGCACTTCGCGCGACAGAAACTCATTGCCGCTCATGATGCCAGTGGTGCGATGATGCGCCATCAGGGCCTTGCCGTCGTGGCCGATGCGGCGGTGCGCGCCATAAGCCATGTCCAAGTCGTCGGCGGTGATGCGCTGGTGCAACAGCTCAATGGCATGTGGCGGCAGCGTGTCATCGCTGTCGAGTGGCACAATGTAGGTGCCATGGGCTGCATGGATGCCTGCGCGCCGTGCCTCGGCCAGCCCTCGGTTGGGTTGGTGGATAACGATGATGTGTTTGTGGCGTGCGGCATAGTCGTCGGCAATGGCGGCAGCGCGGTCGGGCGTACCATCATCGACCAGTATAATCTCTAGGTCGGTGAATGTCTGGTTGAGCACGCTGTCGATGCATCGAGCCAGGGTCGATTGGGTGTTGTAGATGGGTATGATGACCGATATGGCAGGTGCGGGCATTATTTAGTTTTTAGTTTATAGTTGTTAGTTCATAGTTGCTAGCCAATAGCGGCTGAAGGTCAAAGGGCTAATTGCGGGTCAACGGCCCAAACAGCATTCCCCTTTAGGGGGTTAGGGAGACTTGCTGGATGAGACTCTCGAATTGTTGGGCCATCAGCTGCTCGCTGTAGTGCCGTTCGACCCACTGGCGACAGGCTGCACCTTGAGCAGCGCGCTGCTGGTGGCTCAGCCCGATCATCTGCAGCAGAGCGGCCCTCATGGCATCAACATCGGCCGGAGGAACAGTAGCCACACAGCGAGCATGTGACACATAGTCGATGGTGCTGGTGGTGAGTGTGCACACGACAGGTCGGCCCAGTGCCATCGACTGCAGCAAGGTCATCTGCCCATAAGAGTAGGGCAACTCGGGCAGAGCGACAACCACCAGCTCGCTGTGGGCAATGTGCTGCACAAGCTGGGCCAAAGGCATGGCATCAAAAAACTGGATGTCAGAACTGGCATACTGCCTGGCCAACGCAGTGTCGCCGATGATTTGCAACTGCCAACCCATGCCTTGCGGGAAGGCCTCGCACAGTGTGGCATGGTCGCGCTTGCGGTGCCCGAAGGCCACCATGGTGCGGGTGGGTGCCATGGGCTGTGGAGTGAAGTGGTCGATGTCGACGCCAAAGGGGATGAATCGTGCCTTGTCGGCCAGCGCTGGGTAGTGCTGGCGATAGAAGTCCAGCTGGCGCGAGCTGTGGGTGACAAGTGTGGGGCATTGCCTCAGGGCATAGCGGATGAGAGGTGTCTCGGTGTGGTTGATGCGGCCGCCATTGAGGCAACCCACGTCTATCATCAGGTGGGGAGTGCGGTGGCGCGACAATGAGTTGGCCAGTTCAAAGACCAGTCCGCTCTGCGCTCCATGCGAGATGACCAAATCATAGTCATCCATGCGGTGCCATGCCTTCAGTGGCTGACGCACATAGAACTTTGCCCCTTCTTCAAGTTTCCTGAACCATGTGGCCGTTCCCCGATCGATGATATCGACAAGTGGCTGTTCGGCAAAGTGGCGGAAGAACCAGTAAGGTTGTCCCTGCACCACCTTGTCGGGTGCCTGAATGCCGGGGTCATCGTCGATGAGTCGATGAACGTTCCAGTTGGGTATGAACAATATCTTGAGCACGTCAGCTATTTAGTTCTTATCTTAGTTGCTAGCCTTTTTAAAAGCCTGGTTTTTAGCTATAAGCAGTAAGCTATTTAAAAAGCCTTTGGCCAACTGCTAATAGCGGGCCAACGGCCCAAACGGCCAATAGCGGCCGAAGGCCCAAAAAGTGACCGAAAGCCAAAACCTAGGGGTGAGGCTCCAAACACCCGCACCTCAGCGCCACTATAGGAACATGAGTACAATAAATAACGTGAAAAGTCGTTATATTATTACCTATAGGAATGAAACATGCGCATACTTCAAGTCAATAAATTTTACTATCGCCGTGGTGGCGACTGTGTTGTGGCCCAGCGCACCGAGTCGATGCTGCGCGAGCACGGGCACGAAGTGGCGGTCTTTGCGATGGACTATCCACTCAACGATCCGAGCCCCTGGAGCAAGTACTTTGCCACCGAGGTCAACTTTGACCGCAGCCGCGTCAGAGGCTTCAAGCGGATGATGGGCTGGGGCGATATCACGGCATCGTTCAAGCGCTTGCTCGGTGAATTCAAGCCCGATGTGGTGCACCTGCACAACATCCACAGCTACATCTCGCCAGTGGTGGCCCGATTGGCCCACGAGCATGGTTGCCGTGTCGTGTGGACCATGCACGACTACAAACTCATCTGTCCAGGCTACACTTGCACGCGTGACGATGCAGCTTGCCATGCGTGCTTCCAGCGCAAGTGGAACGTCATCCTTCACCGATGCATGAAGGGGTCGAAGGTGGCTAGCATTGCAGCCTATGTCGAGGCAAAAAAATGGAACCGTGACCGCCTGCAAGGATGGGTCGACCGATTTATCTGCCCAAGCCACTACATGGCCAAGTGCTTGCACGATGCGGGATTTGACGATGACAAGGTGACCGTGTTGACCAACTGTGTCGACCGCCTGCCCAATGAGATAGTCACCGAGCGTGACGACTACTACTGCTACGCCGGACGGCTGAGCGAAGAGAAGGGCGTGGACAACCTGCTGGAGGTGGCTGCCACCCTGCCCATGCACATCAAGGTGGCTGGCACAGGACCGCTTGAACAGGCCATGCATGAGCGCTATGGCCAGTGTGACAACATCGAGTTCCTAGGACAGCTCAATGGCGAGCAGGTGTCACAACTGCTCGCTCATGCCCGATTCTCGGTCATGCCATCAGAGTGGCCCGAGAACAACCCGCTCAGCGTCATCGAGTCGCTGTGTTTGGGCACACCTGTCGTGGGGACACACATGGGGGGCATTCCCGAACTCATCGACTACTCCAACGGCATCGTGGCACGGCCCATGGCCCTGGGCACGGCCCTTGAGCAGGCCAACATGCGCACCTGGGACTATCGCGAAATCTCGCGCGATGCCGTCGAATTGTTTGACCCAAAACTCTACTACGACCGATTGATGAAGATCTACGAATCATGAAGACGACTGTACAGGCTAGCGTGATCACCACCTTCAGGTGCAATGCGCGGTGCAACATGTGCAACATCTGGCAGTCACCCACACATCCCAGCGAAGAAATTGACGCCGAGTGTCTCAGACGCTTGCCCGATGGCTTGCGCATCAACATCACAGGTGGCGAGGCCACACTCAGGCAAGACATTGACCAGATTTTCGAGATTCTCTATCCCAAATCGACGTTGCTCGAACTGAGCACCAACGGCTACAATACCGACAAGATTGTCGCATTGGCGCGCAAGTATCCCCGCATACTGATTCGTGTCAGTGTTGAGGGACTGCCGCACATCAACGACTCGAAGCGTGGACTCAAGGATGGGTTTGACCACGCCTTGCGCACCATGCTCGAGCTCAAGAAGACACCTTGCCGCAACATCGGTTTCTCGGTGGTCATCTCGCCCGACAACTACACCGATCTGGTGTCACTCTACGAACTGTGTGTCGCACTTGACGTGGAACTGGGCACGAGCGCGGTGCACAACTCATGGTACTTCCACAAGCACGACAACCAGGTGGTGAGCGATGATGCGCTGCGCGAGCATGACCGTTTTGTCAGGGCCTTACTCACCAGTCGCCGCCGCCGGCTCAAAGCCAGGCTCAAGGACTATGGCCGTGCCTACTTCAACCGCTCGATACACCGCAGGTTGCGGGGCGATGAGGCGGGCTATCGGCCCGCATGCGGCGCCGGTACCGACTTCTTCTTTATCGACCCGTGGGGCAATGTCTCGCCTTGCAACGGCAGCGAGCAGGAGTGGGTGATGGGCAACATCAAGCAGCAGAGCATCGACCAAATCATGCACAGCGATGCAGCACGCGAGGCCATGCAGCATGTGCAGCAATGCACGCGCAACTGTGCCTTCATCGTCACCGAGCGTCACGACATGGTGCGCCGGCCCTGGGTGCCCATCTGGTGGATTGTCAAGAACAAGTGGCGCATCTGGCGCGGCAAGGACATCGTGTGGGACTGATGAAGCGAGAGACCAAAACGATAGCTGTGCTAGGCACTCGTGGCTTTCCGGGCGTGCAGGGCGGTGTCGAGACGCACTGCCAGCACCTCTATCCGCTCATGCCGCAGTTGCACTTCCGTGTCTATCGTCGTAAACCTTACCTGACCGATCAATCGCAGGCTAGCTACGACAATATCGACTTCATCGACTGGCCATCGACACGCATCCAGGGCCTGGAGGCTGCCTGGCACACGCTGCGTGCTGCATTGCACTGCATGCGCCATCGCCCGGCGTTGGTCCATGTGCACAACATGGGGCCTGCAGTGCTGGCACTACCCGTCAAGCTGGTGGGCATACCGGTGGTGATGACCTATCACAGCGTCAACTATGAGCACAACAAGTGGGGCCGCGTGTCACGCTGGCTGTTGCGACTGAGCGAACGTTTGTCGTTGCGTTACTGCGACCGCGTCATCTTTGTCAACCGCTTGCGCATGAGTCTGTTTGACGATGATTATCCCGACAAATGCGTCTATCTGCCCAATGGAGTCGACCCCGTCGAGCCTACCACAGAAACCGACTTCCTGGACAAACATGGCATCAAGCCTCGCCACTATGTGTTGGCAGTGGGGCGCATCTCGCCCGAGAAAGGATTTGAGCATCTGGTCAAGGCGGTCAATGCCTCCGACAGCGTCGAATGCCTGGTCATTGCGGGCCAATACGATCACAACGATTCTTATCTGAAGAAGCTCAAGTCTCTGGACATCAAGCAAAAAATGGTGCTAACGGGCTATGCTGGCGGTGATGACCTTAATCAACTCTATAGCCATGCACGCTTGCTGGCCTTGCCGTCACTGAGTGAGGGTTTCCCCATGGTGCTGCTCGAGGCCATGGCCCATCGCCTGCCCATTGTGGCCAGCGACATCGGTGCCACACGGCAGGTGCAACTTCCCGACGAGTGCTACTGCACACCGGGCGACGCAACCGACTTGCAGCGCGCCATCGACTGCCAGCTGGCATGGGACTATGCCCCAGTCGACTACGACCTCTCGTCCTACGACTGGCCCTCCATCGCCCACCGCACCCAGCAGGTATTTGCCGAATTGCTCAGCAGTGAGCAGTGAGCACGGTGGCCGTGCCGTGCAGGGTGATGCTATGCAGGCAAGCGGGCATCAGGATGGTTTGGCCGCGTGTAAGTCGGAGTTTCGGCTGATTTTCGGTGCAGATTTCTGCGATTCCATCGACGCACATAACAATAAGGAAAGTGTCTGGAATTTGGAGTGTTAATATATCTTTTACCTGATATCTATAAACGGTAAAAAAGTTGCATGCTACAAGCGTCGATCTTTCGGTGTCTTTAGGGCAAATTGTTACAGCATCAGTTGTGGCATTGAAGTCCAGTGCCTGGCGGGCCAGCTGGGTGTGCAGCTGGCGCTGATGGCCGTCCTTGTCGACGCGGTTGTAGTCGAAGACGCGGTAGGTGATGTCGCTCGTCTGCTGTATCTCGGCGATGAGATTTCCGGCACCGATGGCATGGATTCGCCCTGCGGGCAAGAAGAACACCTGCCCACGATGCGAAGTGTGGTGGTTCACGACATCCATGATGGTGCTATCAGCCACACGACGGTCATATTCCTCAGGAGTGATGTCGCGACTGAATCCCGCCATGATTTTCGCTCCTGGCTCATGGTCGATGACATACCACATCTCGGTTTTGCCGCTACAACCGTGCACACGCTGCGCCATCTCGTCATCGGGATGCACCTGCACCGAGAGGTCGCGGCGCGCGTCAATCAACTTTACTAGCAGCGGGAACTTGTTACCATGCTTGCGGTACACTCGCTCACCCACCAATTCAGCACCATGACGCTCAATAAGTTGGGACAGTGTCAGTCCATCGTCAGGACCGCCGTCAACCACCGACTCATGGCCATCGACACCCGACAGTTCCCAACTTTCGCCCACCTGATGAAGTTCCGAGTCTATGCCCTTGAAGGCAACAATCTTCTCGCCACCCCAAATCACGGTCTTGAGCAGTGGCTTAAACTTGTATGGTCTTAAATTCATGATGCAAAAGTACTATTTTTTGCCGACAAAGGTATCACCTTTAAGCTTCAATTGATAACACAATCCTTCCAAATCTTGCAACAATGGCTCAAAAGTGGTGAAAACGCCCATTTTTTTGCACATAATTTCTACTGCGAGCGATAATTCTCAATTCTCAAATCTCAAATCTCAATTAAAAACACTACCTTTGCAGTCTTAAACAGTTGTGTAATGGAATTCAGGACAACCATACGCATGGGTGACAATCAGGGTTGGCTGCACCACAGCGATGCAATGGTGATGATGGGGTCGTGCTTCAGCGACAACATCGGAGCCAAGTTGCGTCAGGCCATGATGCTGGTCGATGTCAATCCCTTTGGCACGGTATATAATCCGTTGAGCATCGCGGCGAGTGTGCAGCGGCTCATGGATAATGATCCTGTGGCGGGTGCCGACTTGTTCTTGCAGAATGGTGTGTGGAATCACTATGCCTTCCACTCGCGCTACTCGATGCCCGACAAGGATGCATCGCTACAGCGCATGAACCAGCGCATCGAGCGTGGGCATGACCATCTGCGCACCAGTCAGGTGCTGGTGGTGACACTGGGCACGGCCATGGTCTATCGGCTCAAAGCCACCGGCCAGGTGGTTAACAATTGCCATAAGGTGCCAGCGCACCAGTTTGAGCGTGAACTGGTGAGTGTGCGCGACATCGTCCAGGCTCTGAGCACGATGTGTGAGCGTCTGCGGCAGTTCAATCCCAGCTTGCGTGTCATCTTCACCGTCAGTCCCATCCGTCACATCGCCGACGGGCTCGAGGTCAACTCGTTGAGCAAGGCCACCTTGCGTGTGGCCATCGACCAGGTGCTGCGTGAGCGACGTGACTCGTTGCTCACCTACTTCCCCGCCTATGAGATTGTGATGGATGACCTGCGCGACTACCGGTTTTATGCCACCGACATGGTGCATCCCAGCGATGTGGCCATCGAGTATATCTGGCAGACGTTCCAGGCCACTTACTTCGACGACCGTTCGGCCCAGGCCATCGCTCGATGCGAGCGAGTGAGCAAGCGGCTGGCGCATCGCCCCATGAGCGGCAACCGCGAGGTGGTGGAGCGCTTCAATGCCGACACGCGCACCGTGGTGCGCAACCTGGTCAAGGAGTACCCCTATCTTGAGCGGCTCAACTTGTTGTAGTTATCCCAACTCATGACTGTCTTGCGACTCATAACCCGCAACTCTTAACTCGAAACTCATCACTCAACATGAAATATAGCATCGAAGAAATCTCCGAAATGATGGGCTTGCATGATGCCAAGCTCAATGCCCCCGAGGCCGATGTGAGTCAGTTGCTCACCGACTCGCGCTCGCTGGTACTGCCCGCCGAGACGCTGTTTTTTGCGTTGCCCACGGCACAGGACAGCGGCGGACAGCGCTATGTCAACCCGCTATATGAGCGTGGTGTGCGCAGCTTTGTGGTCGAGACGCTCGACGGCATTGACAACAATGTGCTGCAGCACAGCAATGTGCTGCTGGTGCGCAGTGTACTCGATGCCTTGCAGGACTTGGCCACCGAGCACCGCATGCAGTTTGACATACCCGTGATCGGCATCACAGGCACCCGTGGCAAGACCACGGTCAAGGAGTGGCTCTATCAGTTGCTGCTCGACGACTACCACATCGTGCGCTCGCCGCGCAGTTTCAACTCGCAGATTGGTGTGCCGCTGTCACTGTGGGACATCGACGATGACACCACCCTGGCCATCATCGAAGCCGGCATCTCGCGTCCTGGCGAAATGGCACGGCTGCACAGCATGATCAGGCCCACGATGGGTGTGGTGACAAACATTGCACCGGAGCCCGAGGACGAGTTTGGCGACGACATGGACAGCAAGGCCGCCGAGAAGGCCAAGATTCTGTACAACTGTCAGAGCATCGTCTACCGAGCCGACGACCTGGGTGTGCGCAAAGCCATCAAACCCCTGCTCGACGAGGGTGATGAGGCCCCCATCGACATCATCGCCTGGTCCAAGACCGATGCGAGCAAGGAGTTGTATGTGCGACAGGTCAAGGTCGAGCACCGCTGCTCGGTCATCACCTATGTGTATCAGCAAGACGAGCACACGCTCACCTTGCCCATGACCGATGCCATGGACGTGAACAATGCTATCACCTGTCTGGCGGTGATGCTCAACCTGGGCGTGGCGCCCGATGTGATAGCCCAGCGCATGATGCGACTGACCCCGCTGGGCACGCGCATCAACGTCATCGAGGGCGTGAATGACTGCACCATCATCACCGATGAATATCCCAACGACTTCGTCACCCTGACACCAGCCATCAACTTCATGATGCGGCGTGCAGGCAACCGGCGCACGGCAGTCATCCTGAGCGACCTCAATCCCGAGAATGTCGAGCCTGAAGTGCTCTATAGCCAAGTGCGCAGCTTGTTGCGCGCCAAGCAGATAGACCGATTCTATGGCATCGGGCCCGAAATGTGCGAATATCAGAGATTGTTTGATACGCTCAAGGATGCGCATTTCTTTGCCACAACGCAGGACTTCCTGTCTGAGATGGCGCAGGGCGACTTTGACGACGAGACGGTGCTGGTCAAGGGCGGGACCGAATTTGAGTTCAGTCAAATTCTGGACATGCTAGAGGCCAAACAACACCAGACCGTCGAGGAGATTGACCTCAATGCGCTGGCACACAACTTCAAGTTCTTCAAGTCGCTTATTCGTCCCACCACTCGGACCATCGCCATGGTCAAGGCTGGCGGATATGGCACGGGGTCATACGAGGTGGCCAAGACACTGCAAGATCGTGGCGCCGACTACCTGGCTGTGGCAGTGCAGGACGAGGGCGTGCAACTGCGCAAGGCGGGCATCACGATGCCCATCATCGTGCTCAATCCCATGGTCATCAACTACAAGTCGCTGTTCACGTTGCGACTTGAGCCCGAGGTCTACAGTCTGGAGATGTGCCGTCAGCTCATCAAGGAAGGCGCTCGCTACAGCATCGGTGCGCCGCTGCCCATACACATCAAGGTGGACACAGGCATGCATCGCCTGGGATTCACGCTCGACCAGCTGCCTGCCGTCATCGATTTGCTCCAGGGGCAGGACATCGTGCGTCCAGCCTCGGTGTTCTCGCACCTGTCAGTGGCCGATGTGCCCAGCGAGGACGATTACACCCACCAGCAGTTTGACTACTTTGACCAGTGTGCCACGCTGTTGCGCCGTCACTATCCGGGGTTGCCCCGCCACATCCTCAACACAGCTGGCATTGTGCGCTTTGCTGAGCACCAGATGGAGATGGTGCGCATCGGCATCGGCCTCTATGGCATGCGCACGCTCGACGACCACAGCGAGGACGCGTTGCAGCCTGTGGCCACGCTGCAGTCGGTCATCATCAGCATCAAGCAGTGGCCGGCAGGGACGACCATCGGTTATGGCCGCAAAGGTGTGCTCACGCGTGACTCGCGCATTGCCACGGTGCCCATCGGCTATGCCGACGGATTGGATCGTCGCTATGGCAACGGTGCCATCTCGATGTGGGCTGGTGGCAAGCGTTGCCCCACGGTGGGCAATGTGTGCATGGATGCGGTAATGATTGATGTCACTGACACCGATGTGCAGGTGGGTGACCACGTCGAGGTCTTCGGGCACCACATCGACATCGATGAGTTGGCGCGTGTGCGTGGCACCATCAGCTACGAGGTGCTCACGAGTGTGTCAAGCCGCGTCAAGCGGGTTTACTACCGAGAATAGCATCTAGACACTCTAGATCTAGAGTCTCTAGAAAAAGATAAGACAATGACAACTAAGCATCACATCATACTTTTGGCTTCGTGCCTGATGGCACTGGCGGCAACGGCACAAGAGTGGGTCAGTGGCGGACTGCGCTATCGTGTGGTCGTCGCCGACGAGGTGGCCGTGGCGCCATGGGTTGAAGCCGGCACGAGCCGATATGCCGACGTGGTGATTGTGCCCGAGACCGTGTTTTATGACGGGCAGAACTATCGTATCACCACTGTGGCCGACAGTGCATTCTACAATTCGGCCGTGACTGAGATTCAGTTACCCAACTCGGTCACACGCATTGGCCGTTGGGCCATGGCCGACGCATTCGACCTTGTGAGTGTGACCTTGCCACTGCATCTCGAGCAGGTGAGCTGCGGCATGCTGGCTGGCACTGCGCTGACCAGCATCATCATCCCCGAGGGCGTGACACGCATCGACGACTCGGCCTTTGAGGACTGCAATCTGCTGCATACGGTCTTCTTGCCATCGACACTGACCGAGGTCGGTGATTATGCCTTCGACGGATGTCATAGCCTGTTTGAGATCTACAGCACGGCCAGCCTTCCACCCGTGTGGATGGGTGATGACGCCATGCCATCGGTGCGCGGTGTCGACCTGGTGCTGGCCGACGACCGGGCACTCAAAGCCTGGCGCGACGATGAGTTATGGGGCCAGACCGACCGCTACTCGCTGTGGGTCAGCGACAATGATGTGCCCAGCTTCGAGCTTAGCTGCGAGCCATGGGGCGACCATTGGAACAGTGTCGAATTAGGACGCAACCTGGCCTACCGCATCTATGGCGAGGATGGCTACATGATGGCCATGACCACTGCCGACCATTACTATCTGCCGGTGGGCGACCACGAGGCAGAATATGTCATTGTGCCCACCGACGGTGTCAACGACAGTGAAGAAATCATGCCGGTTACTGTCAAAGCACCCGTTGCACCATCCGACGACTTAGAGAATAAATTGCACCATCCGCTCATCTATGCCTTGGGCGGTGTGCTGCACATCGAGGGCGACAATCACGGCACGTGGACAACGGTCTACGACATGTATGGTCGCCGCTACTATGAGCGCCCCAGTGTCGAGGGACAGATTATCACCCTCGACCGCAACCGAGTCTATATCGTCATCGTGGGCAATTATGTCAAAAAAGTGTTCCTGTAAGACTAGATATTCAAGTCCCCATTAAACAACGCAGCATGATGACAGACGACGAGAAATATATGCGGCTGGCACTGGACGAGGCGCACAAGGCTCTGGAGCGCGACGAGGTGCCTATTGGTGCTGTTGTGGTGTGCCAGGGTCGAGTGGTGGGACGTGGCCACAATCTGACCGAGACGCTGACCGACGTGACAGCGCACGCCGAGATGCAGGCCATCACCGCTGCCAGCGAGACACTGGGCGGCAAGTACCTGACCGACTGCACACTCTATGTCACAGTCGAACCTTGCCTGATGTGTGCTGGAGCACTGGGATGGAGCCAGGTGGCCCGAGTGGTCTATGGCACCAGTGACGACAAGCGTGGCTATCATACCTATTGCACGTCGCCCTTCCACAAGCGTACACAGGTTGATGGCGGTGTGCTGGCCGAAGAGTGTGCCCAGCTGATGAAGCAATTTTTTAGAAACAAACGATAACAACTTGTTGAGATGAATGTGATGAAATTGACACTGATGGTCGCAAGCATGGGGCTGGCGCTCACGGCAGCCTGCTCAAACAATCCTGGTGGGGCTTCGCCGACAGGGGCTACGGCACCTAAGCCACAGACCATCGAGCAGATGGAGGAGCAGCCACAAGGCGACACGGTGAGCATCAAGAGTGAGAAAATGGGTCGAAGCATCAAGGCGGTAGTCGTGGTGCCCGAGCAATACTTCGATCCCGATCTGCAAGAGGAACAGTATCCGGTTGTGTATCTGCTGCATGGTGCCGATGGCAGCTATCGCGACTGGCCCAACAAGGCCGACCTCGACGACTTGGCTAGCGAGTATGGTGTGATTATCGCATGTCCTGACGGGCAAGATAGCTGGTACTTCGACTCGCCCATCGACCCGAAGATGCAGTTTGAGACGTTTGTCACCCAAGAGCTTGTGAACTATGTCGACAGCCATTTCCGCACCCTGCCCGAACGCAAGTATCGCGCCATCACCGGACTGAGCATGGGCGGCCATGGCGCGCTGTGGTGCGCATGGCGACACACCGATGTGTTCGGGGCTTGTGGATCGATGAGCGGTGGCGTGGACATCAGCCAGTTTCCCGACAAGTGGAACATCCACAAGCGCCTGGGTGCTTATGACACTAACAAGCAGCGCTGGATTGAGCACTCGGTGGTGAGCCTTGTGCCCACGCTCAAGAGCGGCGCCCAGGCCATCATCATCGATGACGGGTCTGAGGACTTTTTCTACAAGGTGAATTGTGAGTTGCACGAGGCACTGATGAAGCACAAGATCAAACATGACTTCACCATCCGCCCGGGCAACCACTCGTGGACCTACTGGGTCAACTCGCTTGACTACCACATGCTCTTTTTCTCAAAGTACTTTGCTGAATAATTGCTCAAAATTCAAGTTACTGAATTTTGTAACTTGAGGATTAGGAAGTAGGGATTAGTGAGTAGGGACGCGGCGTGCCACGTGAACAGTCACCATCATGTAACGGCTTTACTACTTTTTAGTAGCTAGTTGCCATGGCTCAGGACAT
>DEKO01000145.1:16793-46633 GCA_002353885.1 Porphyromonadaceae bacterium UBA2720 | reverse complement strand
ATAATGAATGATGAATAATGAATAATGGTTGCTTGGCATTTGCTTCGCCACGGTCAACTATGCCGAGCCCACGGCTCGGCCAAGATAAATCTCCAGCTCGCGCCGCGCTGTAGCGGCCCAGCTCATGCCGGGTGGCAACTGTTGCACAACCTCGCCGTTGAGCATCTGCACGGCACGTCGTGCCAGGTTCTCGACCAGGTTGTCGTCAAGAGCGACGGCATTGGCCGCTCCCACTGCTTCAGCAGTGCCCATCACGTCGGTGGCCACCACGTTGGCACCACACTGGATGGCTTCGAGCGCCACCAGCGGTAGGCCCTCTTTCTGACTGGGCAATACCAGCACGTCGATGCAGTTCATCCACTCGGGCATCTGCGTGTGAGGCACGTTGCCAGGCATCAAGCAGTTGATGCCGCGCTCGCGCATGAGCAGTTCCACTTGCTTGCGAAGCGGCCCGTCGCCCAAGGCGACAAAGCGCAGCGGGCGAGTATAGTGGATGCGAATCTCGTCGAAGATGTCATCAAGCAGTGACACGTTCTTGACCGGATCCATGCGGCCAACGAAGCCCACCACTCGCTCATCGCTGCCAATGCCACGCTGTGTCCGCAGTTGGCAGCGTGTCGGCTCGTCGTAGCGATGGAACTCGGCCGAAGCACCGTTGTACAGAATTTCGCTCACGAAACGGTCGGTCAGCGTCTGGCGGGCATATCGCTCCAGTCCGCGGCTCACAAAAAAGTTGCAGGTGGCGTGCTGCAGCAACTCGATGGTGTCGGCGCGATACACTGGGTCGGTGGCCGCGTCGCTGTGGATGCTATAGCCGTGCCAGGTGATATAGTGTGGCATGCCATAACGCTCGCTGGCCATGGCTGCTGCGGCGCCGGCAATGCGGTCGTGGGCGCTGAGCAGGTCATACCCCTGCAACTCATCGGCAAGGTGCGACAACCACTGGCGGTACGCTTTGGCGGGCTGGTGCAGCACCTTGTGCCGCACGGTGTCCATCAGGCTGTGGCAGAACCAGTGCATGTGCACATCGACCGTGTCGACGTGCGCCACAGCAGGGCGGTCGGCGATGCGGCGGGTGCTGTGAAGCCAGCGGTTCAGCCCTCGGTCATACCCCTCAATCATGTGCACGTCGATGGCGCAGCCGTCTGCAACCTCTCGCAGATGCCGCACACGCTGCACCACGGCGTTGAACACGCCCTTCTGGTCGTGCAGACGCCCCTCGAATATGACCGCCATACGTTTCATTGATGCAAAGGTAATATTTTTAGTCGAGAATCGAAAATCGACAACCGAGAATTTTGTCGCCCAAGGCCCGTTATGAGCAACAAAAGAGGCCGAATCTTGCGATTCAGCCTCTCTACTGGTGGCGGAGGCAGGACTCGAACCTGCGACCTTTGGGTTATGAGCCCAACGAGCTACCACTGCTCCACTCCGCGATTTGCGAGTGCAAAGGTAGTAGGTCTCGTTGAACTGACCAAATTTCCAGCCTAAAAAATCTCGTTTTTTAACAATTAACGAAACTAAAGGCGACTTTTTATCGAATATGTTAAAGGTAATTTAACACATGATACAATTTAGAACCGTCCCCGATTGTATCAAATAAAACAGAAGATATGGAAACAATGAATAAATTATTAGTGATGCTGTTGTTGGTTGGGCTTGTGGCCTGCCACAACGATGAGCCCAAGGGCTATGACATTGAGCAAGTGGCTGTGCAGCTCACGGGCGACATTGCCGACACCGAGGGGATTGTGGTCAAGTTGGCCGATAGCCGTGGCACAGAGTTCAGTCAAGCGACCGATGCAAAGGGGGTGGCAACCTTCCAGGTGCCGGTGGGCATCTATCAAGCCACGGTGTCGTGGGTGGGTGAGCCGGTCGATGGCTGGCGTCACATCTACAACGGCGCGGTGAGCAATCTGGTGGTGAGTGCCGGCCAGCCGCTGGTGGTGGAGTTGCCGTTGACAGTGGCCACCACGAGCAGCATCATCGTCCGCGAGCTGTATGTGGGCGGATGCCAAAAGGACGACGGGTCGGGTTGGTTCCACCGCGACAAGTATGTCATCGTGGCCAACAACAGTGGCGAGCGGGTGACCCTGCCCGGGCTGTGCCTGGCCATCTGCACACCCTACAACAGCTATGGTATCAACAAGAATTACACCGCCGATGGACGCCTCAACTACGAGGACGATGGCTTTATTCCTGCCGCCTCGGCGTTCTGGTATTTCCCTGGCAACGAGGTGGTGTTTGAGCCGTGGGAGCAGAAGGTCATCGCCCTGAACGGCGCCATCGACCACACGCTCACCTACAGCAACAGTGTCAATCTGGCCAATGCGGCCTATTATTGCACCTACGACATCGAGCAGTACAGCAACACGTCCTACTATCCCTCGCCCAGCGAGGTGATACCCACCAGCCACTACCTGCGCGTGGTGCGCTACGGCGACGAGTCGGAGCAGGCCTGGCCGTTGAGCAACAGTTCGCCCGCATTCTTCATCTTCACCCCGCCGGCAGGCATGAGTGCGCTTGAGTTTGGCAACGATGCCGGCAACGTGTGGTATGACGAGGGGCGCGCGCTGCCCACTTATGCCTGCCGCAAGGTGCCTGTCGCCAATATCCTGGATGGTGTCGAGGTCTACTCCAATGCCTGGCAGGAAGCCACTAAGCGCTTGACTGCAGCCGTCGATGTGGGCTACATCTATCTGACCTCGCGACAAGGACACAGTGTGGAGCGCCGCGTCGATGAGGCCGAGAGCGCTCGTCAGGGGCACACGGTCTATCAGGATACCAATAACTCGACCGCCGACTTTATCGAGCGCGAGCATGCCTCACTGCGTAATGAACGATGAATAATGTATAATGCTTAATATATAATGAATAATAGCTGTGGCTTTTCTAGAAGCTCTAGACTATCTAGAAAATCTAGATTATCTAGATTGTGCGGAGTTGTGCTTGTTGCTGCTGTGGCCCTGGGGGCGCACGGACAGTCGTGGCTCGACTATGACCAGGTCTTGTCTCGCCACTCGTGGTTGCGTACCACCAATGCAGCTGCCCTGACCACCTACCAGCCCGATGACTCCACCCAGCGTCTGTTGGCCGATGCCCAGGTGGGGCTGGCTACGGGCCAGGGCGGCTTGGTGCCATACGGACAGTCGCCCAACATCTGGCAAGCCACGGCCATGGCACGGTCGGTTTACCGCGTGAGCCGGCGCGTGGTGCTGCGCGGGGGCATCGACTACAGTAACGCGTGGGGGCGTGATGCGGGTGGCTCGGTGTGGATTGAGCCCGATCGCATGCCCTTCGACATCGCCGAGACTGCCGACTCGACACTGGGTCGGACATCGCTCGAACAGTACGGCCTGACCGGTGAGGTGGGCGTGAACGCCTGGCGCGGATTGAGCCTGGGGGCACGTTTCGGTTATCGTGCGGCCAGCAGCGCCAAGCGCAAGGACCCACGTCACACGGGCACACTCATGCAGCTCGATGCCAGTGTGGGTGCCGTCTGGCACATGCAGCACTTGACGCTGGGAGCCAACTACCTGCTGCAACGCTCGACCGAGGCACTGCGCTTCAGCACCTATGGGCGCACCGACCGCGTCTATGGCTATCTGATTGACTATGGTGCGGCGTTCGGGCGTGACGAGCAGACCGACGGCAAGGGCTATGTGAGCAGCGACTACGAGAAGCCCCTGCTCGACATGCGGCATGGCGTGGCACTGCAGGCGGGCTATGCCTGTGGGACTTGGAACGCGGTCATCGAGTGGGAGTGGGCGCACCGTCATGGCCACTATGGCCTGGAGTCCCCCTCGCTGCTCGACTTCAACCGCCACCATGGCAATGAGTGGCACTTGCGCTCGTGGTGGCAACACGCTGCGCCACAGGTCATCCACCGCATCACTGCCCTGTGGAGCCACCAGGATCTCAAGGACTATGAGCGCACCTACCGCATTGTCACCGACGGCGGTGTGACGCAGATTGTCTACTACGACGACCGCGAGATGAGTCAGCGACAGGAGGACCATGTCACCATGGCCTACGACCTGCAATGGGGCATCAGTCGGCACCTGGCCACCTGGCAGGCGCAGGCACAGGTCGATTACAGCCTGCGCACCGTCACCGCCAGCCTCTATCCCTACTACCGTTGGCAACAGGCCCACCGCACCGACCTCCGGCTCACCGCGCAGCGCAACTGGCTGCTGCCCAACGACCACACTTGGTCGCTGGCACTCATGGCAGGGTGGGGCAGTGGTGGCGGCACGCCCCGCAGCGACGGTGCCTATGCCCTGACCGGCGACGGCGACGAGTACCCTCAGGGGCACCTCGACTGGCTCATGCGCCACTATGAGTGGCTCACCGCCCAGCGTGTGCAGGTTGGAGCTAAAGTCCGCTGGTCGATGCCGCTGGCTCATGCCCGTCTGCGCCTCTATGCCCAGGCCCGTTATGGCTATGCCCGCGCTTTCGACACCCACTGGCTTGGCAACGCGCATCGCCACAACGCATCGTTTGCCGTGGGCTGCCTCTTCTGAGCGGCATGACCGTTACGTGGCGCAAAGTTCAGCTTTGCGCATCATTACAATAGTATAGCAAGAACAATAATACTCTAAAATTTTAACATCTATGAAAATTTCTACCCGACTCAGTGCCATGGCACTGCTGGCCGGCGCGATGATGAGCATCAGCGCCCAGGCCGAGACACAAACCAGCGTGTTTGACTTCAAGAACAACCCCCTGGGCTGGCCATCGGCCACAGCTGTGGAGTTTTTTGACGACCCCACGGCCGGCAATGTTCCCGCCGAGGGCTATGTGGTGGGCGATGTAACCATGACTGCCACCAACGGCAACAGCAACACCTATCTGCGCACAGGCAGCTATCTCATCATCGACGAGAACGGCACCATCACCTTCAAGGCCAGTGACGGCCGTGCCATCACCGGCATTGTCTTCACCGACAAGAGCGGCAAGTTTATGCTCACTGCCGAGGAAGGTAACGGTACGCTCACCGACCACACCTGGACGGGCAACTCCACCGCAGTGACCCTGACCAGTGCTGTCAATGACCTGGCCACCAAGACCTGGCTGGTCGACGCCACCGTGACCACCGACGAGGCCAACGCCGACACCTACACTCCCGTCGAGGCTCCCACCGTGTGCGACAACATCGCCGCCTTCATCGCCCTTGAGCCGGGAAAGAGCGGCAAGCTCATGCTCAACAACGCCCGTGTGGGCTATGTGGACTGGAATAGCACCTACATCGAGGACGAGACCGGTGCCATCGAGCTCTACAAGGTGCGTGCCTTGCAACTGACTACCGGCGACGTGCTCAATGGCAGTGTCGTGCTCAAGCGAAGCCAGCTGCTCATCTATGACGAGCAGGTTGAGGAAGAAGAGCCTGGACGCGAAAAGCCCGAGGCCGCTGCCGACGCGCTGACCACTGCCGACGACCTCACCATCACTGCCGGAACGCCCATGCCCACGGTCATGACTCCCGCCCAGCTGGTGGATGACGCCAACTTCTCGCGCCTGGTCAAGGTTGAGAACGTCACCCTCACCCAGCCCGGACGCTTTGCCGTGCTCGATGTGGACGGCTATCTGGTCAACGTCAGGGACATGTTCTTCCTAGGCATCGACATCCCCGTCGACCAGCCGCTGAAGAGTGTGACCGGCATTTACACCTGGGACGGCTCTAAGCCTGCCATCTATGTCACCGAGGTCGTGGACGAGGCAACTGCTATCACCGATGTCCAGGCGCAGCCCGCCACCGACGGCAACGTCTACACCATCACCGGCATCAACCTGGGCAAGGTCGACCTCTCGACCCTCCCCGCCGGTCTCTACATCCGTGACGGCAAGAAGCACCTCATCCGCTAAACGAAGTTGTTGTCAGTTTTCAGTTGTCGGTTCAACTGTTAACGATCCCATTAGGTGATTCACTCATATTCACATCACATTTTGTGACTAGTTTGGACAAATTTTCAGTCAACTGAAAATTTGTCCAAATTGCTTTTAATACGTTGAATTTCAATCTATAAATCTGATTAATCTGTGTAATCTGCGGACTGAAGTCTGCAAGATAAACCCATCCGCTAAATCTGCAAGATCTGCATGAGGTTGGAGGTCACTCAATCTCGAGGGCGAGGGGGGCGGCGGGGAGGCCCTGCGGCAGGCGGACGGTGACGCGGCCATCGGCGATGGTGTGCTTCAGGGTCTTGCCGGTTGAGAGCAGGCGAACTCGCTTAGCGGGTAGGTTGACGCTCCAGGACAAGGTGTCGGGCAGTGGCTCGTCGTCGGGTAGGGTGAGGATGGCATAGCGGCGGCTGCCGTCGCGGGCGGCGGTGAACCACAGGTTGCCCTCATGGTAATGGGTTGTGCACACCGTGCCGTAGATGGCGCGGCCATTGCGGTCGAGCCACTGGCCGATGGCCTGCAGCCGTTCGACAGCCTCGGGCTGGATAAGCCCCTCGGGCGTGGGACCAACGCCCAGCACCAGGTTGCCGCCCTTGGCGACAACCTCGGCCAGCGTGTTGACCACGCGTGCCGGCGACTTCCACCGTGGACGCGGCACCCACCCCCAGTCGTCACTGAGCGGGATACAACTCTCCCAGGGGTAATTGAGTTGTGTGTCAGGGATGGTGCGCTCGGGCGTCTGGTAGTTCTCATACGGCCCGCGGATGGTTCGGTCTACGATGATCAGCCCCGGTTGATGGTTCCGGGCCATCTGTGCAATCAGTGGCATGTGGATGTCCTGGCCGTTTTCGGCACAGACCCATCCGCCGTCTAGCCACAGAATGTCGATGGGCCCATAGCCCGACATGATTTCTTCAATTTGGCGGTAGGTGAACTGGCAGAATTGTTCCCAGCGCCAGGGATAACGGTCGATGGGGTAGGTGGTGTTGCGCCCTCGGTTGGGATAGACGTCCCACCAGTAGAGTTGTGAGTGCCAATCGGGCTTGGAAAAGTAGGTGCCAAGCATGAAGCCCTGTTGGCCGAATGCCTTGAGCACATGGCGCAGCACGTCGCGGCGCGGGTCGTCCTTGAAGGCGTGGCGCGTGATGGTGTAGTCGGTCTCGTGGCTGTCGTACATGCAGAAGCCATCGTGGTGCTTGGTGGTGAAAATCATGTACTTCATACCCGCCTGACGGGCCACGGTGGCCCACTGTGTGGGGTCGAAACTTTTGGGGTTGAACTCGTCGGCGAGGCCGAAGTACCAGTCCTTGTACTGCTCATAGGTGCGCGTGGTGTCGCGTGTGATCCAACTCTCGTTGCAGATTGACCATGACTCGACAATGCCCGGCACCGAATAGATGCCCCAGTGCAGCAGGATGCCGAACTTCAGGTCCTGCCACTGGTGTAGCTTGTTGAGAACATCGGGCTCGGTGGGCCACTGATATTGGTCGGCAGGCGACTGCTCGTGGACGTTGTTCTGAGCCATGCCTGCAAGCCATGCTGTGCACAACAGCAATATGGTGATAATTCTGTTCATGTCGTGATGCTATAAGTCGCCACAAATGTAGTGAAAAAATGTGACAAAATGGTGATGGCAGTCGATTTTTGTCAGTTCGCAACCCAGTTGCAAGAATTTTGCAGTACCTTTGTTGCCTCAAAGTCGAAACGGATTATGCATTGTGAATTGTGCATTGTGAATTATGAATTATATTAACGCCTTCTTGATGATGCTGCATGCGATGTCGCCCTACTTGCTGTTGGGCTTCCTCATCGCGGGTGTGCTGCACGCCTTTGTGCCCACATCGGTCTATGCCCGCTATCTGTCGGGCACGGGGTGGCGCTCGGTGGTGGCAGCGGCACTGTTCGGCATCCCGTTGCCGTTGTGCTCGTGCGGCGTGCTGCCCACTGCCGTGAGCCTGCGCCGCAGCGGCGCCTCGCGGGCGGCATCGACCTCGTTCCTGATAGCCACGCCACAGACGGGTGTCGACAGCATCGCCGCCACCTACTCGATGATGGGCTTGCCGTTTGCCATCCTGCGCCCGGTGGCCGCGCTGGTCACCGCCATGCTGGGCGGCAATGTGGTTGGAGCCATCGAGCGACGTGGCAACCTGGAGGACACTGACGGCTGCGGCGACTCGTGCGCCACCGCGGAGCCGCTCAAGCCCACACTGTGGGGGCGGCTGGTCGAGGCGTTGCGCTATGGCTTCTACGAGATGATCCAGAACATCGGTCGCTGGCTGGTGCTGGGACTGGTCGTGGCCACGCTCATCACCGTGCTGGTGCCTGACGACTTCTTCCAGACCTACGCCCGCTGGCCGCTGTTGAACATGGTGATCATCGTGCTGGTGGCTGTGCCGATGTATATCTGTGCCACGGGTTCGATTCCCATCGCCGCCGCGCTGATGATGAAGGGCCTGTCGCCCGGCTGCGCGCTGGTGATGCTCATGGCCGGCCCGGCCGCCAACCTGGCGTCGATGCTGGTCATCTCCAAGTCGTTTGGCCGCAAGGCAATGTGGGCCTATCTAGCATCCATCGTGTTTGGAGCCATCGCCTTTGGGGTGCTGGTGGACTACTGGCCGGGGTTGCGCGAGACCTTTGTCAACGCTATGCCGCATCACCATGGTGCCATGAGCCATGAGATGTCCATCACCTGGCTCAACTGGGTGTGCAGCATCTTCCTCATCGTCATGCTCGTGGTGGGCATGGGCAGCAACTACTGGAAATCCTATAAAATCAAACATAACAAAACTACCGCTATGAAAGAATTCAAGGTTCGTGGCATGATGTGCAATCACTGCAAAGCCACTGTAGAGAAAGGTCTCGCCCAGCTCGATGGTGCCGAAAAGGTCACCGTTGACCTGGCACAAGGCATTGCCTACGTCGAGGGCAATGTGGATGATGCCGCTGTCCGCGCCAAGGTCATCGAACTGGGCTTCGAGAATGGGTAACTCACAATTGGTTGTCGGTTATCGGTTGTCGGTAGCTACTGAAGACTGAGAACTGAAAACTGAAAACTAAGAACTAATGACCGGCGAACTCATATCCATCGGAGTGGCCTTCTCGTGGACAGCGACAGCATTGCTCAGCGAGTATGGCAGCAAGCGCATGGGCAACCTCACACTCAATGTGTTGCGCATGGGCTTCGCCTTGCTGTTTTCGCTGGTTCTGTTCTGGGCGATGACCGGCAATCCGTTGCCGGCTAGTGCCAGCAGTGAGGCTTACGGCTGGATGCTGCTCTCGGGTCTGGTGGGCTATGTGATTGGTGACTATTGTCTGTTTCAGTGCTACATCATCATCGGGTCGAAGTTCGGGCAGTTGTTCATGACGCTGGCTCCCATCACTGCGGCCATTATGGCATGGTTCACGTTGGGTCAGTCGCTGCAACCATCGGCCATTGTTGCCATGGCGGTGACCTTGCTGGGCATCGGCATCACCATTCTGGGGCGTGGCGACGGTCATCACCGGCTCTCGCTCAAGCTGCCGCTCAATGGCGTGCTTTTTGCTGTTGGGGCAGCCGTCTGCCAAGGCGTAGGGCTCGTTCTGAGCAAGATTGGTATGGATCACTATGAGGCCTCAATGACTGCGCCTGCGGCACCATGGTTGCTGCCTTTCTTTGCCAACTTCTTCCGCTGCGTTGCTGGCATTGTGGGCTTTGCGGTGATGATGCACTTCAAGGAAACCTTTGCCCCGTTGCGGCGCAGTGTACATGACCGCAAAGGCATGACTGCTGCTGTAGCCACAACCATTTTTGGCCCGTTTGTCGGGGTGGGATGCTCGCTGATGGCCGTTCAGTACACGGCTGCGGGTATAGCCAGCACGCTCATGGCCTTGACCCCCATCATCATCATCTTGCCTGCCCGTTGGCTCTTTGGCCAGCCCATTACGCTCAAGAGTGTTATGGGAGCCATCATCTCGGTTGTCGGCGTGTCGCTGTTCTTCCTGTTCTGACAAGGCGAGGATGAGGGTGCTTGGCACAATTTTTGCATCTGTTAATGCAGATGGAGATTATACACAATACTAATCCAATTAACTGTAACAAGATGAAAAAACTAATGACATTGGCGGCACTGATGTTGTGGACCGCCGTGATGTGGGCCGACTCGCCCCTGACATCGACTAATTTCAGCAGAGCCTACGCCACACACCCCATGGTCGAGATGGCAGCCGAGCTTGAGGCTGGCGATTTTCTCCCGACCAAGTTGCTTGACTTCTTGGCCGACAAAGATTCACCTGTAGATGAACGCATGGCTGTGATCAACAGCATCGGTTGGGCTTTTGAGGGGCATGACGGCTATAGCCAGTTGGGAGACTACCTGATGAAGCGTTACAAGGTCAAAACCATCGACAAACTGGTCAAGAAGTTGGATGCCAAGACCCTATGTGTCTATGCCTATGCCAAAGCCATGAGCAATTACTTTGAGGTGAGCGAGGCAGCTAGACTGGCTCATGAGGCCGTCAAGAAGAACAAGGACAACAGCTTTACTGTGGCCTTTATTGCTGCATTGATTGATGCACAAATCTATTTAGACAGTGATTGGTGTGCAGTATACAATGTGGTGGCCGATGTGGCTCACGACGGCTCACTCAAGCTCGACATGGAGCAGGGCGCCATCGACATTGTCATGGAGTACATTAATCTCTACAAGGAGTACTGCAAGTAATTAAGAATTAAAAATTAAAAATTGCCGCCTGGACGCTGTAAGCTCCAGGCGGCAATTGTGCATTGTGCATGATGCCTTGTGCATCAGTAGGTCATGCGCGGATCTAGTTCCTTGGCTTGAGCTATCATCTTCTCCACCTCTTTGAGGGCGGGCACACGACGCACCAGTTGCTTCTCGGCATTGACCTCCTCGAGCTTGGGCTGCAGGTTGGCCGGAACGCGGTTGCGCAGTTCCTTGACGGTGTCGACACCCGCAGCTTCAAGCAGCTCGGCAAATTGGGGGCCTACGCCCTTGATGCGGAACAGGTCGGCATGGTTGGTCCAGCGCAGGATGAGTTTCTCGGGAATTCCGGTGGCTTCGGCGAGCTCTTTGCGTCCCTTGGGAGCAGCGCAGCGGTCTAGCAATTGGTCTACCTTTTCGATGCCTGCGGCAATCAGTTTCTCGGCGTAAACATCGCCCACGCCTTCAATGTCAATAATTTTGTAAGCCATATTGTTAAGTAGTTAAGTAGTTAAGTAGTGAAAGTAGTTAAGTGGTTAAATGGAGTTAAGACAAAGCCCGTAGGACTGTCAGATTATAGGCAGGGGTAGAGCGATAGCGGAACCCCTGTGTTCAGCCGTAACATGATTGTGCATTATGCATTATGTATTTATGCATGATGCATTGTTTTAGGCTACCAAGGCGTTGGCCCACTGTAGCAGGGCATCCTTCTCGGCGGGATGTTCAACCCCGTCGGCTTGTATGACTTGCTGGATGAAGTTATACATCGACAGCACGATGGCTTTTTTGTCCTCAACTTCGGGGAAGTAGCCCAACAGCTGACGTGTGTCGGCGATGATTTCGTCGAGTGTGAAACGGGTGTTCAATGCATTTTCCAGCATATCCTTCACCTCGTCGACGGGACCCACTTGCGACAGACTGTTGATATAGTTTTCGATGAAGATGCGCTCGCTCTGCGAGTACTCGCCATCAACACTGGCGAAGAATAGCCCTGTCTTGGCCATCAGCTTCACCACAAGCTCGATTGATTGATATTTTTCTTCCATAGTCTTGTTGTTCAGGGGTTATTGTTGTGGTGGAGTTGTCTGCACGCTGTTG
The DNA here is from genome assembly GCA_002353885.1 of Porphyromonadaceae bacterium UBA2720. Taxonomy (GTDB): domain Bacteria; phylum Bacteroidota; class Bacteroidia; order Bacteroidales; family Muribaculaceae; genus Sodaliphilus. The sequence continues at coordinate 34,934 of DEKO01000145.1, read as the reverse complement.
CTGGCCATGTTGATGACCGAGACCACGCCCTTGGCCTCATCGCTCAGCTGGGCCTGCTTGAACTTGGATGCACCTGCCGACTGTTGCACGGGCTGAGGCTGCTGTTGCACTGGCTGCTGTCGCACTGGCTGTTGTGTGCTGGTGGCCTGAGTGCGGGCGGCCTGGCCGAACTGCCCGCCTTGCTGAGTTGGTTGGCTTGCGGGCTGCTGGCTTTGTGGAACACTGTACTGACCAGCCTTAGCGGCCTGGAAAGCTTGGGCTGCGGCCGACTTGGGGGCCTGTTGCGGGTAGCCTTGAGGATATTGACCTTGTGGATATTGCCCCTGGACGCCTGCCATATAACCTTGCTGCTGGGGATAACCCTGCTGGGGGTAGCCTTGTTGAGGATAACCCTGCTGGGGGTAGCCTTGCTGGGGATAACCCTGCTGCTGGGGATAGCCTTGCTGTTGAGGATAACCCTGCTGTTGGGGATAGCCTTGCTGCTGGGGATAGCCCTGCTGGGGATATCCTTGTTGAGGATAACCCTGTTGCGGGTATTGGCCCTGGGGATACTGCCCTTGTACACCCGACATATAGCCCTGCTGTGGATAGCCCTGTTGGCCTGGCTGCATGGTCTGCTGCCCGCCCAGTTTGTTCATCACTTGCCCAATAACGCCGCCCAGCATGCCGCCGCCCATCGCTCCTGCCATCGGGTCGACACCTGGCTGACCGGGATAGCCTGGCTGATAGCCTTGCTGGGGATAGTACTGTTGGCCGTACTGTTGCTGCATGGGGTTGGGTACTGCGGCCTGTTTGGCCGCATCAACGATGTTCTTGAATAGTCCCATAATTGATAGTAATCTTATTTATTAGTGATTGTTTGTTTCGAAAAATCGCAATAAAGTTACGACTTTCTTTTTAATTCAACAAATTTTTAAGCAAAAAATGTGCCAAATGACTCGAATTTTGTCATTTTCGGTACAGAAAAAGTTGAGATTTCGCACTTTTCGGGCTGTTTCTTTTGCCATGAAGCGATTAATGGTTACCTTTGCATATTCAAATCTATTCAGAAGAAAAAACACGAGTTGAAATGAAAAAAATTGTTTACACCTTGCTGCTTTCGTTGCTCTTGACGGCTACAACCGCATGGGCCGACGAGTCGCGCTCCTACAACTTCAGCCGAGGCATGGAGGCCTTTGAACAAGGGAACTACCAGGAGGCTGCGGCCTATCTGTTGCGCGAAGTGAAGGAGAACGATAATCGGTCGGCATGGTACTTCCTGGCCGTCATCTTCGACAACAATGGACAGGAGGGACTGGCGCTCACGGCAATCAACAAGGCGTTGAAGCTGGCTGAAGGAGACAAAGCCGACCAGGCTCTGTGTCACAACCTCAGGGCCGGGCTTTATAGCCAGTTGGGCGATTCGGCACAGACACTGAACGACATCAACCAGACCCTGCGACTGCAACCCAAAGACCCCGACTACCTTCTCAATCGGGCATCGTTCTATATTGACCGTAAGCAATATGAGTTGGCCAAACTTGACTTAATCAAGGCACTTGACCTGGCCGACAAGAGCCAAGACCAGTATGCAAGGGCGATGAGCTGGCAGGTGGTGCTGGCCAAAGAAGCCAAGCAGTATGACGAAGCTATCAGTTGGGCCAACCGCTATGCCGACATCGACTCGATTGCAAGGTTGGACATGCTGGGCGATATCAGCATGGACATGCACGACTATGCCAAGGCTGCACAATATTATATCGAGGCCTACGACAGGGCCGGGGACAACTATGACACCGACTCAATTGAGGTCATCGCTGACTCGGCCTACCAGGTAATTGCCCAGCAACTGCAGGCCAAGATGCTGCAACAGCCCGATACCATGCGATGGATGACACTCATGGGGCGGGTGGCACTATCATCGGCGCACCACAACGATGGCGTCGCTCCGCTGATGAGCGTCGTCGAGCGTGACCCTGACAATGCGCAGGCATGGTTTTACTTGTCGCAGACCTACGAGGCGCTAGGGCATGTCGACAAGGCACTGGGCGCGTTGGAGCGTGTCAACGAGATGTTCAGCGATGACAGATTTTATTATGCTCATGGTTTTATGAATCTGAACGACAGCCGCTTGTCTGTTGCACGAACAGATGCCGAGACCTATCTGTCAAAGGCTCCTGCCGACCCGGACGCCTACTCGCTGTTGGGCTTTGTCAACGAGTATGAGCAACGCTATGACGAGGCTCTGGACAACTTCACCTTTGCCGTCACCCTGACCGACACGGCCAGTGTCGACCATCTGCAGGCACGCTATCATCGTGCACTGGTCAACAAGGCCATGGGCAACGACGATGCGGCCCGCGCCGACTTTGAGGCAGTCGTGGCAATGAGTTGCAAGGATACACGCCGTGCACGGGCGGCAGCCCACCTGGGCCGCCGCGAGCTGGCCGAGGACATCATTCGTGAGCGGCTGGACAACTGCCCGGTAGATGGACAACGCAAGCACAGACTGCGCCATGCCGCCTGCGCCTACGCCATCATGGGTGACAACGACAAGGCATTTGACAATTTGGAGCAGGCCATGCGGTTGGGCTACCTTGACCGCGACTTGCTGCTCAACGACTTGGATTTGGAGCCGCTACGCCAGCTGCCTCGGTTCAAGCAACTCGTCGACAACAACAAACCTCAACCTCTACCCACAATCCAGAAATAACCACACATCATGAAAGTGAGAAACATCATACTACTCCTTGTCGTGGCACTGTGCTGCACACTGGCACAGGCCAAGGACATCAAGCGACCCACATCCTACAACTACACCCGGGCCACCGAACTTTACGGCCAAGACAACTATGCCGAGGCAACCGAATACCTCAACAAGGAACTGGCCGATAATCCCAAGAATGGCTATGCCCATCTGTTGCTGGGCATCATTGCCTACGACACTGACCAGTATGGCGAGGGGTTGACCTATGTCAACGACGCGCTCAAATACCTCAACAAGAAGGACAACGAGTATGTGGGCCACGCCTATCTGCTGCGAGCCGGCATCTATGGTGAACTCGGTCAAAAGGACCAGGCTCTGGCCGACTTTGCGCAGGCAATCAAGCTTGATCCCGATAATGTCAATATCTATTCGGCACGAGCCTTGTTCTATGTGCGCAACAAGCAATATGACCTGGCTGCGGCCGACTATTTGCAGTGCAACAGAATCAATCCCGGGCAGGTGCAAGGCTATATGGGGTTGGGCTATCTGGCCGGCGAGCAGAAACGATGGGACGAGGCTCTCAAACACTATGACTATGTCACCAAGCTCGACCCGAACAGCTACGACGGCTTTACCCAGCGAGCACGTGCCAACATGGAGCTGAAGAAGTATAACGAGGCCAGCGATGATGTGATCACATCGCTCACCAAGCAGCCCAGCAACGATGCTATTGCCGTGATGATGCAACTGGCCGACTCGGCACTCACACCCATTGTGGTCAAGACGCGCGTCCAGGCAGCCAAGGAACCGAACAACGGCTTGTGGCCCTACTGCCTGGGAGGCATCTATGAGACCGTCGAACAGCCACGCAAGGCCATCAAGTACTATAAGGAGTCGCTCACCAAGGACAATGACAACGAGATGATCAATCGGCGCATTGCTGCGTGCTATGGGCAACTGGGTGACTATCGCAACGCGCTGCGATATATCAACCAGTTGATGGTTCGCGACACTACCGCAACTTCGGCTCTGTACACGCGCACCAACATCTACGAGCAATTGGGCATGATTGACTCGGCTCGCGTCGATGCCAACACTATCGTCGAGCGGATGCCCGATGATGTGAGCGCCTACATCAACCGGGGCAGTCTGGAGTTTCTGGACAAGAATTATGACCGGGCCATCGAGGACCTGACCACCGCCGTTACGCTCGAACCCACCAACTTGCGTGCGCAATATGAGTTGGGCCGTGTGCTGTGGCAGATGGGACGTCGCGATGAAGCCCGCCCCTATCTTGAGCGTGTGCTTGAGCTGGACACAGTGCCCGACGAACCCTTCCAGCACGACCAGTATGTCTACACCCTGCTGGGCCAGCCCGATAAGGCCCGTGAGGCCATCGACAAACTCATGACCGAACGGACAGTCACTAAGGATGTCGCATACGATTATGCTTGTGCTTATTCGCTGTTGGGCGACACCGACCAAGCCATCGAGTGGATGCGCAAGGCTATGAGCCTGGGCTTCCGCCAGTTTGAGCACATCAAACGCGATCCGGACATGGACAACATCCGTGACCTACAGCCCTTTAAGGACTTGATGGCCGAGTACCATGCCATCTTTGCCGAGGAGCTGGCTGACCACTCTGATGCCGCCGATGACTATGAGATTCGCATCGTCGAGGTGCCATTCACCAGCGAGGGCAAGCTCTGCAAGGTCAAGTGCACCATCAACGGACTGCCGTTGCACTTCATCTTTGACACCGGTGCCAGCGACGTGTCGATGTCGACCGTCGAGGCCACCTTCATGTTCAAGAACGACTACCTCAGCGACCGCGATGTCATGGGCAAGGCCAACTACATGACGGCTAACGGCGAAATCAGCGAGGGCACCATTGTCAATCTGCGCGAGGTAAACTTCGGCGGATTGAGCTTGACCAATGTCAAAGCATCCATTGTGCGCAGCCAGGCTGCACCCTTGCTGCTGGGGCAGTCGGTGCTGGGCAAGCTGGGCAAGATTGAAATTGACAATGCCCGCCATGTGCTCAAAATCACTCACCGCGTTCCCAAAGGACATTAATTTCAATGCACAATGCATAATGCACAATGCACAATCATGTAACGGCTGAACTACTGCAACTATTGAACTACTGCAACTTCTGAACTACTTTAAAAATGAAGCAAGAAAAAAAAATCACTATCGCCATCGACGGCTACTCGTCGACCGGCAAGAGCACGATGGCCAAGGCACTGGCTCGTGCCATCGGATATGCCTATATTGACACCGGCGCTATGTATCGTGCTGTCACGCTCTATTGCCTGGACAACGGGCTCTTTGACGGAGACCGTGTCGACGAGGCCGAGCTAGAGCGACGTCTCAATGACATTCACATCACTTTCAAGCCCAATGACGAGGGTCGCAGCGAGACATGGCTCAACGGCACCAATGTGGAGAGCGAGATTCGCTCGATGCGCGTCAGCGACAAAGTGAGCATCATTGCCGCCATCGGCTCGGTGCGACGAGACATGGTGCGACAGCAGCAGGCCATGGGTCGCGACAAGGGCATTGTCATGGACGGGCGTGACATCGGCACGGTGGTCTTCCCCGATGCTGAGCTCAAGGTGTTTGTGACGGCCGACCCGATGGTGCGCGCACAACGGCGCTATGACGAACTGCGGGCCAAGGGCGACACAACCACCACGCTCGACGAGGTGCTGCACAACGTCACCGAGCGCGACCGCATCGACACAACGCGTGCCGAGAGTCCGTTGCGTCAGGCCGACGATGCCGTCGTGCTCGACAACTCAAACATGACCATACCCGAACAGAACGCCTTCTTGCGTGGGGCGTTCTTAGCCACCCTTGCACATTGAGTGAGATGGAAATCGAAATTGACAATGGATCGGGATTCTGCTTCGGAGTGACCACGGCCATCAGCAAGGCTGAGGAAGAACTGCGACAGTCGGGACACCTCTACTGCCTGGGCGATATCGTGCACAACAGCAACGAGGTCGAACGACTGCAGCGCAACGGCCTCGAGACCATCACACATGAGCAGCTGGCACAATTGCACGACGTGAAGGTGCTGCTGCGTGCACATGGCGAGCCGCCCGAGACCTACGAGGTGGCACGAAGCAACGGCATTCGCATCATCGACGCCACATGCCCCGTCGTGCTCAAACTGCAGCAACGCATCCATGCCACCTGGCATCGTCAGGACAATCCGCAGATTGTCATCTATGGCAAGCGAGGCCATGCCGAGGTCAATGGGCTGGTGGGGCAGACCGATGGCCATGCGTTGGTCATCGAGAGCATCGACGAGATTGACAAGATTGACTATTCGCGCGACATCTATCTCTACTCGCAGACCACCAAGTCGGTGCAGGGATTCAAGCACATTGTCGACGAAATCAGCCGCCGCGTGCAGCCAGGGGTCAAGTTTGAGAGCTACGACACCATCTGCCGGTCAGTGGCTAACAGAATACCGCAAATCCGCGAGTTTGCACACAATCACGAGCTCATACTCTTTGTCTGTGGCAGCAAGAGCAGCAATGGACGCATCCTCTTTGCCGAGTGCCTCGACGCCAACCCTGACTCGCACCTTATCAGCAATGAGACTGAGATTGACCCGGCATGGTTGCAAGGTAAACAACGAATTGGCATCTGTGGAGCAACGTCCACACCCCGATGGCTCATGAACCAGGTCAAGGAACAACTTTTAATTCATAATTAGTAATTAAGACCTTAGTTCTTAGTTTTTAGTTGATGCCGCGACTAAAGTCTAACGTCTAAAGTCAAAGGTCTAACGTCTAATGTCTAAAGTCTTAATTTAAAAAACATACTTGATGAGTAAGCGCAATCTAGTTATCATCATAGCACTGCTGGTGATAATCGACATCGCCGCCGCATTCTGGTATCTCTCGCTGCGCATCGAGGCAAGCGGCGAGAGCCGTGACTTGTGGAGAAGTAGCGACACTACAGCCACTATGGCTGACACGGTTGTCAATGCGTCGGTGCCCGACACATTCGATGTCAAGGAGTTTCACGCCTATCACGTCAGCCAGTCACCGGCAGTCAAGGGCGACTTGAACTCTTACTATGTGTGCGTCAGGCAAGTCAAGGTCAGGTGGCCCATGAGCGTCAATGGCAGCGACAGCCTGCCAGCACTGGGCAAGGCTCTGAAGACTTGCCTCTTTGGCAATGCCAACGGCACACTTGCCGTGGCTGCAGACCAATGGATGCGAACACCGAAGTTTACCATCGAGACGGTGACCGATTACAAGCAGATTGCCAAGATGCCACTGCTGGTGGGGAAATATGCCTACACCGAGCAGTTGCTGGCCTATCCCATCATGACGTCGATGCGACTGCTGGTCATGCAGGTTGACCACCGCACGCGCAATGGCGAGCACTCGACCATGACCTCCAGGTTTGTGCACTACGACCGGGTCAAGCAAGTGGTGCTCGACCGCAAGAATATCTTGGAACAAAACCAAGAACCGGTGTTGTTGTCGTTAATTAACCAGAAGATTGAACGGCTCAACCACGAGAAGCGGCTGCAGCTCGAGAGGGCAGCAAAGGTGCCCACCGAGTTCCGTGCCAACAGGGCGGGCATCGTGTTTGAATACTCTGCAGGAGAAATCGCACCTGCCAGCGAGGGCATCATTGAGGTCTTGATTGACTATCCGCTATTGGGGCCTGTGTTGACACAAGATTTCAAGAATCTGCTCAACCTCAATGAGGGATACTGGAATTACAAGCCCATTGACCACTCACTGTGAACCAACGTTTGACAACATGATACAATGGACTCTGCGCTGGATGCGCAACATATTGATTTTTTTCTTTGTCTCGACCATCATCATGGTGGTGGCACTCAAGTTTGTGCCGGTCTATGTCACGCCACTGATGATTATCCGTGCCGTTGAGCAAGTGGCTGATGGTGAAGCACCCACCATCAAGCATCAATGGGTGCCGCTGAGCCAAATTTCGCACAATGCGCCACAGGCTGTCATGGCCAGCGAGGACAACCTGTTCTTGCAGCACAACGGCTTCGATTTCGAGCAAATCTACCAAGCAAGGCTCGAAGCCATGCGTGGCAAGCGTGAGCGGGGAGCAAGCACCATCTCGCAGCAGACGGCCAAGAATGTCTTTCTCTGGAATGGACACAGCTGGATTCGCAAGGGACTGGAGGCCTACTTTACGGTGCTCATTGAGAAAATTTGGGGCAAGCAGCGCATCATGGAGGTTTATCTGAACAGCATCGAGACTGGCCGGGGCATCTATGGCATCGAGGCAGTGGCACAGTTGCACTTCGGCATACCGGCCACTGAACTCAGCAAGCGCCAGGCTGCGCTCATAGCTGCCACGCTGCCCAATCCGCGCGAACGCAACTCGGCTCAACCCACACCTTACCTGATCAAGCGGCGTGGCCAGATTGTTGACCTCATGGGCAAGATTGACCGCTTCCCCGACGCTGAAGCACAATGACCTTTGCCGACACCATATTGCGCTGGTATGATGCTAATGGGCGTGACCTGCCGTGGCGGGGAACGCGCGACCCTTATCGCATCTGGCTGAGCGAGGTAATACTCCAGCAGACACGCATTGCCCAGGGGCGTGACTACTGGTTGCGGTTTGTCGAGCGATGGCCCACGGTGCACGACTTGGCATGTGCTGACGAGGACGAGGTGCTGCGCATGTGGCAAGGCCTGGGCTACTATAGCCGAGCGCGCAATTTGCTCCATGCGGCACAGCAGATTGAGCAACAGGGGGCATTCCCCGACACGCTGGAGGGACTGCGTGCGCTCAAGGGGGTGGGCGACTACACAGCGGCTGCCATCGCCAGCATGGCATTTGGCATCGATGTGGCCGTGGTCGATGGCAATGTCTATCGTGTGCTGGCCCGGCACTATGGCATCGACACGCCCATCAACACGACACAGGGCAAACGGCTTTTTACCGAACTAGCGCAGTCTCTGTTGCCCGCAGGGCATGCCGCCGCATTCAACCAAGGCATGATGGACTTTGGTGCACTCCAGTGCACGCCGCAGTCACCGCACTGCGATGCATGTCCGCTGGCCGACAGTTGCGATGCGCTGAACACCCATCGGGTCGACGAGTTGCCTGTCAAGTTTAAGGCCACACAGGTGCGTCAGCGGCACATGCAATATGTCTATATCCGCTACATGGGGCAAACGGCCATACATCGACGTCCCGAAGGTGACATCTGGCAGGGACTATACGAACCACTGCTCATCGAGGATGAGCCCTTGCCACAGCTGGCAGGGCGATGGACCCTGTTGCGACAGGGTGTGAAGCATGTGCTCACTCATCGCATTTTGCTAGCCGACTTCTGGCTGCTGGAGGCCGATGAACGTTCGCAGCTGCCACCCGACTACTTCTGGGTGGCCGAGGCCGACCTTGACCGATATGCAGTGCCTCGCCTTGTGGAGAAACTGTTGGCGACTCTGCCCATCTCAGAGACATGAATAACCAAACAAATAACAAAAATATGAAGAAAACCATTCTCATCGCTCTGGCGGCCATCGCCTGCTTGAGCACAACGGCACAGAAGCGTGCCGTCACAATTCCTGACGTTTACCGCATCACCAGTGTGAGCGGTGTGGGCCTGTCGCCCGATGGCAAGCAACTGGTCTACAGCGCAGGCAACACTAGCCTGAAGACGCTTAAGAGCGACCGTCGCATCGTCGTTGCCAAGACCGATGGCACTGGTGCCACCGACATTGTCACAGGGGAGAATTGTTACGGACCGGCATGGAGCGCAGATGGGCGAGAAATCTACTACTTCGACATGGCTCCCGACACGACCATGCAGATGTTTGCATATCGATTGGAGTCGAAGCAGTCGCGCCAGCTCACTACCTACAAGCTGGGTGTGGCCGATGGCATCGTTTCGCCCGACGGACGCTTTGTGGCTTTCTCGGCCGAGGTGTACCCTGAGTTCGGTGCTGATGCTCAACGGACCATCGACCGCCGCAACAAGAAGGACACAGGCCGTGTGCAGGCACACATCGCCGACAGTCTGCTCTATCGTCACTGGACGCAGTATTCTGATGGCCGCGTGACTCACTTGATGCTGTGTGACCTGAACACTGGTGTGGTGCGCGACCTGACTCCCGGCAACCAGACCTTGCTGTTCACCCCCAGCGGTGACCGACTGTTCACTTTCTCGCCCGACAGCCGTGAGTTGTGCTATGTGTCCAACCATGATCGCCACCCCGAGGCATCGACCAATGCCGACCTGTGGCTGGTGAGTGTTGACGGGGGCAAAGCACGGAATATCACTGCTGCTAATAAGGCTTGGGATGGAACCCCGCTCTACAGCTCTGACGGACGCTATATCGCCTATCGTTGCCAGGCCACACCGGGTTATGAGAGCGACTGCTTCAAACTCGCTCTCTATGACCGCCAGAACGGCACATCGCGCATTGTCACGCCCGGTTTTGACGATTGGGTCGAAGATTTTGCTTGGAGCCAGGACTGCAGCAAGATTTATTTCACTGCCGATGTGCGAGGCTATATGCCCATCTACGAACTGACGCTGGCCACAGGCAAGATTACCCGTCAGGTGGCCAATGTGGCTGCCAGTGCAGCGTTGACCGACTCGAAGGGCAACTTCTACTTCACCAGCAGCACCACGGGTAAGCCCAATGCGCTCTATCGCTATGAGGCCAAGAAGAAACGCACCACCCAGCTCACGCACTACAACGACGCCCTCGAGGCCGAGGTTGACTTCCGCCCGAGCGAGGAGTTGTGGATCAAGGGAGCGGCTGGCGACAGCATGGAAATCTTCATCGTCAAGCCGCACAACTTCGACCCCAACAAGCGCTATCCGCTGGTGATGAACGTGCACGGTGGACCGCAGATGCAGTGGATGAATTCGTTCCGTGCCGACTGGCAAGTATATCCTGGCGCAGGATATGTTGTGGCCTATCCCAATCCACACGGCTCCACAGGACGCGGTCAGGCCTATTGCGCTGCCATCAGCCGCGACTGGGGTGGCAAGGTGTATGAGGACGTGATGCTGGCAGCCGACACACTGGCCAAGCTGAGCTATGTCGATCCCGACCGTATGGCATGCATGGGATGGAGCTATGGTGGATACATGATGAACTGGCTGCAGGGCCATACTAAGCGCTTCAAGTGCCTGGCTTCGATGATGGGACTCTATGACACTCCATCGATGTGGGGCACGACCGAAGAACTTTGGTTCCCCAACCACGAGTTTGGCGGACAACCTTGGAATAGCGACCTCTACCAGAAGTGGAATCCCTCGGCATCAGTCAAGAATTTCTCGACCCCGACGCTCATTCTCACTGGCGAGCGTGACTACCGTGTGAGCTATACACAGAGCCTGCAATACTTCAATGCCCTGCAGACCCTGGGTGTGCCCAGTCGTCTCATCGTCTTCAGCAACGATGGCCATTGGCCTAGCAACATGCGTTCGATGCCAGTCTACTACAACGCCCACCTCGAGTGGTTCCATCAGTGGCTGGGCGGCGACCCCGCCCCCTGGCGTACCCAGGACATGATCAACAACGAGGTCGAATATTAATGTATAATTAAGAATTTATAATTAAGAATTTCAGCCGAATTCTTGATACTTAATTCTTAATTTTAAATTCTTAATTCTTAATTGATTAGAGGAACGATGACCATGCTACTCTCGGCGGTACTGCCTGCCGTTATCTTGATATACTACATCTATCGCCGCGACACGGTTAAGGAACCCACCACGCAGCTGGTCAAGGGCTTCGGACTGGGAATGCTCTCAGGCATGTTGGCCGGTCTGCTAGAGGGGCTTATCGCCGCGCTTGGCTTGGTGGAGTATGAGCCGCAGACGTTCTTTTCGGGGCTCCACACCGCCTTTGTCGGTGCGGCATTGCCCGAGGAGTTGGTCAAGTTGTTGATGTTATGGCTCCTGGTCAGGCACAATCCTTGGTTTGATGAGTGGATGGATGGCGTGGTCTATGCTGTGAGCATCGGTATGGGCTTCGCTGCAATTGAGAATGTGGGATATATCTTCAACTTTGCCGACGACTGGCAGAACGTGGCGCTGATGCGTGGCATCACCGCCGTGCCGGCACATTTTGCTTTTGCTGTCATCATGGGCTTCTTCTTCTCGTTGGTACACATCGGCCGTCGTCACACGCAGCGCAACCGCATGATGGTGCTAGTGGCGCCCGTGCTGGCACATGGTGCCTATGATGGCATTCTCATGGCTGGCGGCACGCTCCCCGACGGCCCATTGTCGGTGGTGTTCTCGATTTTGTTCATCGCGCTGTTGATCAAGCTGGTGCGCATCTGTCGACGATACATCCGCACACTGCGGGCATTCGACACCATGCCGCGATAGATAAGCAAACGCCGTGGCCCTCGAGTCAGAGAGTCACGGCGTTTTACGTTTAGCAGTAGTGTAGTGGAAGATTACTTCTCAACCTCCTTGTCCATGTTGATGACCTTCCAGATGCAGGCTGCCAATGCACCGCCCACAAACGGGCCAACGATGAAGATCCACAGCTGATTCAGAGCATCGCCACCTGCCAGCAGAGCGGGGCCAATCGAGCGAGCCGGATTGACGCTGGTGCCGGTGTAGTGGATGCCCACCAAGTGGATCAGAATCAGCGACAAGCCGATGGCAAGTCCGGCAAAGTTGTTGGTGGCGCCATTGGTCTTGCTGGTGGCACCCAGCACAACCAGCACAAACAACATGGTCAACACAATCTCGGCAATCAGACCTGTTGTGACTGAAACTTGTCCAGGTGTGCCAATCTCGTTGAGTGTCTGCAGGCCATTGGCACCGAGACCACAGTCAAAGCCAGCCAGCACGCCCAGCACACAAGCGGCAAGAATAGCGCCGATGGTCTGGAAAACCATGTACATGCCGCAGTCCTTGGCATTGATGCCACCATTGAGAAACACGCCCAACGTGATGGCAGGGTTGATGTGGCATCCGCTGATGCCGCCGATGGTATAGGCCATGGCAACAACGGCCAGACCAAAGGCGATGGCTGTGCCAATCACTGCCGGAGTGCCGGCAACTACACCTGTGTTGCATCCCAGGCTCACGGCTGCACCGCAGCCGAGAAATGTCAGTACAAACGTACCTACCAATTCTGCTAAATACTTCTTCATAAATTGTTGATAATTAAGTTATTAAATGGGTTTAAATTGTTCTCTGCTTTATTAAAGTTACGCAAAAATAGACAAATTTTAGCAAAACTGCAAGTTTTTCTCGTAAAATTTGTGTACATTTGCACCACGAATGCCGAATTTATTAAATCATGAATTGGCGAATTAATGAATTTCCATCAGGAGTTCTTAAGTCTAAATTTTTAAAATTCTAACGAGATGAACATTTCTATCGTAGGTACTGGATATATGGGACTGGTCACAGGCACATGCTTTGCCGACTTGGGCGCAACTGTGACGTGCGTCGACACCGACCGTCAGAAAATCAACCGACTGGTTTATGGCTCAATACCCATCTATGAGCCTGGACTGGAAAAGGCCATCACAACCAATGTCAACGAGGGACGTTTGCGTTTTGTCAGCGACTTTGCCAAGGGATTTGCCGATGTCGACTATGTCTTCTGCGCCATCGACACCACACCTGACGAGGACGGATCGACCGATCTTGCTCCCATCTACGACATTGCGCGGGTGTTTGGGCAGAGCATCAATCAGCCTTGCACGTTTGTGCTCAAATCGACTGTTCCCGTGGGAACGGCGCTCAAGGTCATTGACATCATCAAGCAAGAGATTGATGACCGCAAGGCCGACCTGCACTTTGATGTGGTGAGCAACCCCGACTTCATCACCGAGGGAAACGCAATCAAGGACTTCCTCAAACCTGACCGTATCATCATCGGAACAGAGCAGCCTTCGGCCATCGAGGCCATGAAGCGCCTCTATCACACCATACTCCATCACAACGAGTATCACGTGATCTACACCGACACGCGTACGGCAGAGATGATCAAGTATGCTGCCACGTCAATGCTTGCCACACGTGTCAGCTTCATGAACGAGATTGCCAATCTGTGCGAGCGCGTGGGCGCCGACATCAACACGGTGCGACATGGCGTGGGCACCGACAGCCGCATTGGGCCCAAGTACATTTTCCCAGGCTGTGGCTATGGCGGAACGCTGTTCCCTCAGGACATCAAGGACCTGATCAAAATCGGTCAGAGCAATGGTTGTCCGATGAAGGTGCTGCAGGCCGTCGACGACGTCAATGTCGTGCAGAAGCAGATCTTGTTCAAGAAACTCAAGGAGCACTTTGGCGACGATCTCAAGGACAAGACCATCACCTTGTGGGGACTATCGTTCAAACCCGAGACTGACGACATGCGCGAGGCGCCATCCATTGTCACACTCGACCAGCTCACCGAGGCAGGATGCAATGTCCGTGTCTACGACCCTGTGGCCATGAACGCCACCAAGCTGCGCTGGGATCACGTCTACTGCGGCATCGACATGTATGATGCTGTCAAGGGAGCCGACGCACTGCTTGTGCTCACCGAGTGGAAACAGTTCCGCATCCCAGCATGGGACCGCGTGCGAGCGCTCATGCGCACGCCACTGGTCATCGACGGGCGCAACATCTACGACTATCACGAGCTGGAGCAGATGGGATTCACCTACCGTTGCATCGGGCGTTAACGACTGGCGGGGCATGAGGAAGATTCTCATCTTTGCTCTGATGCTGGTGTTGCTCGGTGCTTGCAAGCAACAGACCCGCGAGCAGATTGCGCAAAAGTTGGGCGAGGCCATGATCAAGAAGGTCGAGAAAAACGTTAATTTGCGCATCAAGGACATGCTCGATGGCATGCTCGAGAACCCGGAGAGTTACGAGCCGCTCAGCACCGACCTGTCCATCGTCATGAACAATATGGTGCTCTATGACACGCAGGCATTTGTTGCATTGCGGGATATGCGCACGCATATCGAGCAGTATCGAACAACATTCGGCAACGATTCGACCTCGCCGGCAGCAAGAGCCGAACTCGAATCATTGGATGCCATGCTCGGTGTGCTGGTCGACAAGATCAATGCCATTGAACAGAGACCTGTCGAGTTTGAGGCCATTGATGCCTATCATCAGTTCAATGTCAAGTCGGTGTCGGGCAAGAAAGTCAAGCGGGACTATCACTTCATCATCCATCGCAACGAACGCATCACGCTGCTCTGCGACGATGAGACATTCAATCAGGTGCAGCAATTTGCCGACTCCTTGCTCAGTGGCAAGGTGAAACTATTTGACAACAATGGCTAAACGAATCACTTATCTGATGCTCTTGCTCGCAGTTGTGGCTTGTGGCGGCAATAGCCAGCCTGATGCCCAGCAAGGCATGTCACCCGACAGTGCGGAGGCTAAGGGTCACGAGGCTGCGTGGATTGTGGCTCACACCGACCATGCCGACACCATAGCCCTGCAGCGTGCCATTCTTGATGCCAGAGCTCAGCACGACCAGTTTGTACTCATGGGCCAGGACGATGCTGCCAGCGACTTTGAGCAAGCGTTCATCGACTCGCTCAGGCGTGTTGACCCTGGACTTGCACGAGAAATCTTCGGTGATTGATGCGCCTTAACTGCTAAAAAGATAAAGAAATAATAATGAAAATCCGACTCATCCCTCTCATTGTCCTGTTGACACTGCTGGCCACTGCCTGCAAGGAGGCGCCGACACGCGCCGGACAAGAACTCGCTCAGGAGTTCTTTGCCGCATGGGGCGACACCGCCGCGCTTAAGCTGGTTGAGGCACACTATCATGCCGTTGACGATAGTCTGTGGGTGCCCAACAGCAGCATGTATCTCAAGAAGGCATTTCTTGAGACAACAGGTGTCAACGACTCGACCCGGGCCGTTGCGCAGCTCATGGTCTATGACAAAGAGCAGTATGCTGAGTTGCAAGCCTTCCGCATCCTGGGCGAGATGAAAGGCGACACGCTCGATGCCAACAAGGCAAGGTTGCTACTGCAGCTCATCGACTGGTCGGCCGACTGGATGGCCAAACCAGACTTTGCCGAGGCTGCCAAGCAGCAGATTGACCGTGAAGTCAACGACATGAGCATCGACAAGCAGATGCGAATTTACACCAGCGTTGTGCCGCCCGCTACGCTTGGACTTGAGCTCAAAGCCGACCGCGAGGCACCTAATGCCGACATGCAGCTCATCGAGAAGCAAATCAAGGAACTGGAACGAATCTACACACCCGAGCAACTCGATGAGTTCCGCAAGGCCTACGGCAATGAATAATTCATGATGAAGACTTTAGACGCTAGATGTTAGTTTTTAGCCGTTAGTTTTTAGTTGTTGCTGCGACTAAAGTCTAACGTCTAAAGTCCAGATTCTAAATTCATAATTCTTAATTGTCAAAAGTGAAGGACTATAATCAATATCTCGACAGAGTCAATCGCGCCATTAGTGCCATTGACTACCCCCAACAACCCGAAGGACTTTACCAACCCATTGCCTACACCATGGCATTGGGCGGAAAGCGCCTGCGCCCTGTACTCACACTCATGGCTTGTGAGGCCATGGGAGGCGATGCCGACCAGGCACTCGATGCGGCCATTGGCATCGAACTGTTCCATAATTTCACCCTGTTGCACGACGACGTTATGGACCGTGCCGACGTGCGCCGTGGCAAGCCCACCGTGCACCGCCGCTGGAACGACAACGTGGCCATCCTCAGTGGCGATGCCATGCTCACAATGGCCACGCAGCACATCGAGCGTGTCGACGACCGCCACCTACCCGCTGCCATGCGGCTGTTCAACCGCACGGCCATGGAGATCTATGAGGGGCAGCAGTGGGACATGGACTTTGAGCGCAGACATGATGTCACCCAAGATGAGTACATCGAGATGATACGTCTCAAGACCTCGGTGCTGCTGGGCTGTGCCTGCCAGATGGGTGCTATCATCGCTGATGCACCCGAGGCCGACCGGCAGGCCATCTATGACATGGGCATGTATCTGGGACTAGCCTTCCAGCTGCAAGACGACATGCTCGATGTCTGGGGCGACCCGGCAACCTTCGGCAAAGAGGTGGGCGGCGACATCATGAACAACAAGAAAACGTTCCTGCTCATCAACGCCCAGCGACTGGCCGAGGGCGATGATGCCTTGGAACTGCGCCACTGGATCAACGACCCCTACGCCATGCGCGACCAGAAGTTCCCGGCAGTGAGAGCCATCTACGAGCGGTTGGGGCTGCGTGAACTCAGTCAGCAGGCCATTGACCGCTACAACAACCAGGCTCTGGATGCCCTGCAGCGTGTTGGCATGGACGCCGAGCCGCGTCAGGCCTTCGCCGATCTCATCACACGCCTCACCACCCGACAGAAATGATTGACACGCATAGCCATATCTATAGCGCGGAGTTTGATGACGACCGCCCGCAGGTGATGCAGCGAGCCATTGACGCCGGCGTGACACACATCGTCCTGCCCAACGAGAACCTCGAGAGCGTGCAACGCCTGCTCGACACACAGTCGCAATGGCCCGAAAACATCAGCCTGGCTTTGGGACTGCATCCCGAGGAGGTGCGCGACGACTGGCGCGAGACTCTTGACCAGTTGGAGCAACAGTTCGTCCGTCATCAGTGGGTCGCCATTGGCGAGGTGGGTATTGACCTCTACTGGGACAAGACCTACAAGCACCAGCAGATGCAAGCCCTTGAGCGGCAACTGGGCTGGTGTGTCGACCGCCACTTACCCTTCATCATCCATTGCCGAGAGGCTCTCGATGAGGTCCTCGATGTGCTCGGTCAATTCCGCGGCCAGATGCCCCAAGGGGTGTTTCACTGCTTCACAGGAACACCACAAGAGGTTGACTGCATTCGTCAGGTGGGAGATTTCTACTTTGGCATCGGTGGCGTGCTCACCTTCAAGAAGAGTACCCTGCCCGAGGCGCTGCCAGTCATCACACTCGACCGCATCCTGCTTGAGACCGACTCGCCCTACATGGCTCCCGTGCCACATCGTGGCCAGCGCAACGAGAGTGCCTTTGTCGCCGACGTGGCCCGATGCATGGCTCAGGTCCTTGACATCACGCTCGATGAGGTCGATCGCGTCACTACGGCCAATGCACAAGCGTTGAGGCTTGTTTGATTGCCGGAGTGCATCCAACTGATAACTATTGTTAATTATCAGCTTGGCATAAGTTCAATGTTGATTTTTCGTTGTAACTTTGTGAGTTAATTGGACAATAACTGAATTACAACATAGCGAAATGGCACAGAAAGAAGACGTTTTCAAGAAAATCGTATCGCACGCCAAGGAGTATGGCTTCGTGTTCCCGTCAAGCGAAATCTATGACGGCCTCGGAGCAGTCTACGACTACGGACAGAATGGCGTGGAACTCAAGAATAATATCAAGCGCTACTGGTGGGAGGCTATGACCCTGCTGCACGAGAACATCGTGGG
>DEKO01000145.1:9443-16754 GCA_002353885.1 Porphyromonadaceae bacterium UBA2720 | reverse complement strand
CCCACCATCTGGAAGGCCTCGGGACACGTCGATGCCTTTAATGACCCTCTCATTGACAACCGCGACAGCAAGAAGCGCTATCGTGCCGATGTGCTCATCGAGGACGAGATTGCCAAGATTGATGACAAGATTGACAAGGAGGTGGCCAAGGCACGCAAGCGCTTCGGCGACAGCTTCGACGAGGCCATGTTCCGCCAGACCAACCCCCGTGTGCTTGAGCATCAAGCCAAGCGCGACGCGCTGCACGCACGGTTTGAAAAGGCGATGAACGACAACGACCTGGCCGAACTCAAGCAGATTATCGTCGACCAGGAGATTGCCGACCCCATCAGCGGAACACGCAACTGGACCGATGTGAGGCAGTTCAACCTCATGTTCAAGACCCAGATGGGCAGCAGCAGCGACTCGACCATGGATGTCTATCTGCGTCCCGAGACGGCACAGGGCATCTTTGTCAACTTCCTGAATGTGCAGAAGACGGGCCGCATGCGCATCCCCTTCGGCATCGCACAGATTGGCAAGGCCTTCCGCAACGAGATTGTCGCGCGCCAGTTCATCTTCCGCATGCGTGAGTTTGAGCAGATGGAGATGCAATTCTTTGTGCGTCCCGGTGAGGAACTCCAGTGGTTTGAGTACTGGAAAGAGCACCGCCTGCGCTGGCACAAGGCGCTGGGACTGGGCGACGAGAAATATCGCTATCACGACCACGAGAAGCTGGCGCACTATGCCAACGCTGCCACCGACATCGAGTTCCAGATGCCGTTTGGCTTCAAGGAGGTCGAGGGCATCCACAGCCGCACCAACTTCGACCTGTCGCAGCACGAGAAGTTCTCGGGCAAGAAGATTCAATACTTTGATCCCGAGCTCAACCAGAGCTACACGCCCTATGTCATCGAGACCTCGATTGGCGTCGACCGCATGTTCCTCTCGGTGATGTGCTCGAGCTACGAGGAGCAGCAGCTCGAGGGCGGCGACACACGCGTGGTGTTGCATCTGCCCAAGGTGCTGGCCCCGGTCAAGTGCGCCATCTTGCCGCTGGTGCGCAAGGACGGCATGCCCGAAAAGGCACATGAAATCATGAACCTGCTCAAGTTTGATTTCGCTTGCCAGTACGACGAGAAGGACTCGGTGGGCAAGCGCTATCGCCGTCACGACGCCATCGGCACGCCCTACTGCATCACCATCGACGGACAGACTGTCGAGGACAACACCGTCACCCTGCGCGACCGCGACACCATGCAGCAGCAGCGCGTGGCCATCGCCGACCTGCCGGCCATCATCGGCCGCGAGTGCAGCCTCAACACCTTGTTGCGTCAACTGGCTTTATAATTTAGTTTTTAGTTCTTGGTTCTTAGTTTTTAGTTGCTGCCGCGACTAAGGTCTAGAGGCTAAAGTCTAACGTCTAACGTCTGAAGAATATGAAGAAACTGTTGTTAGTCATCGGCTTGCTTGGTGTGATGGGCTTTGTGCTCAGCTCGTGCCTGAAAAACGATGTCGAGGATAAATACAAGGACTGGCGCAAGGCCAACAACGAGTGGTTTGAGGCTCAGCAGGGCAACACGGCCTTTTACAAGACCGTCACAGCCCCTTGGGACCCAAATGGTAAGGTGCTTATGCACTGGTTTAACGACACCATGCTCACCCGGGGCAACCTCAAGCCATTGCTCACAAGCACAGTCGAGGTCAAGTATCGTGGCACACTCTACGATGCCACGCCTTTCGACTCAAGCTATCTGAGCACAGCACCGCGCGACAGCATCACACGTTTTTCCCTCAATGCTGGCATTGAGGGATGGGCATTGGGCATCATGCAGATGCATGTGGGCGACAGTTGTCGTGTGGTCGTCCCCTATATGATGGGTTATGGATCATCGTCCATGGGATCGGTTATCAAACCCTTCTCAACGCTGGTGTTCGACATCAAGCTCGACAACATCTATACCTACGAGGTTAAGCCATGAGCCAATGTGCCACACAGCTATGGTAACTTCAATCGTTGGTTGATCAAGAACTGGATGCGAGAAACAAGCGGTGAGGCTAGTCATTCTCAATTCAAACTCACCACATTACAGCCTGGCTGCTCATCTCACAGCCAGGCTGTAAAGGTTGACAGCGATCAACAGAATTGTCAATCTCTTAACACCACCTAAGAATATATAGATAAATTAGGCGGCATTTCGGCAAAAAAATGAAAAACTTGGTCTTTCATTTTATTTTGTGCTCAATTTGCACTATTTTTTTATATCTTTGCGGTGGATAAGGCAATCAATAATAATAGTTGCAATGAAAGGATATATTATTCGGCTCTCCGACCGGCTCAGAAGCAATAAAGAAGCGAAAGCGGCAGCTAGATTTGTTCACCATGGGTGGGCGGCATGGGTGATGTCTATGATTGTTGTGGCATCGGCGATGTCACTGTCATCGTGCTCCAAAGACTCGGCCGATGAGCCATTCAAGCCCATTGACAAGCGTACGGTGTTGCTGCTCACATCAGAAGGGGTCATCTATAACCAGAATTTCGAGCAGGTGATGCAGTTGCCTTATTGCACCTTCGCCAGCCAAATCATCAGTGAGGGCGATGACTATTTTGTGTCAGGCACATACGAGAAGAACGGCAATGCGAAGGTCGGTTACTGGAAGAATGGCAAGTGGAACACCCTGCACGTCGACTTTATCGAGGATGTCGACCACTGGATTTATGGCATTGGCAAGTGGGACTATTATATCTATCTGCTTGACTATCCCAATGTATTGAAAAACAGTGGAATTTTTCCCATCGAAGATGGCGAGCATTTCGCACCGGCTGCTCAGGCGCTGGCTGTGAGCGAGGGCAAGTGCTATGTGGTCGGTGCCAATCAGGTCGATGAAGATGGATTCATTTTCATGCCTGTGCTCTACACCGAGCACAAGGGCAGATACACGGCAGAGTTTCTGCCTGTGCCGCCAGGAACCGAGTCGGGAGAGTGCAACAGCGTTTATGCCTACGATGTGGTACACACACTCATTGGTGGCAGTGTCGACGACCGACCGGTGGTCTGGAACGACAAGCAGCTGCAGATTTTGCCGCTGACCCACTTTGACGAGAGCGACCCATACGCTGGAACGGTACATTCGGTCACGGTCTGCGACGGGCACATCTATGCCGCAGGCGATGAGGCCATCGAGTCAGGGGGCAGGGTGGCAACGCTGTGGCGCGACAACGAGATCATTCACTTGCTGCATGACCCCACTTGTGACCTGTCAGAGGCAATCGAGGTCATGGCTTATGGCAACGATGTCTATGTGGTCACTTTGGAACACGGCATTGATGCTGACGGAGAGTCCACCACAACATCGGTGCTCTGGCGCAATGGAGAGATTGTTAAGGTTTACCCTGGCCTACGCGTTAAAGATTTCACCGTGCTCTAGCATCTCGTGTGCAATGAATTGGCTTGAGATGAGTTGTCAATCAGATGCAAAACTTAGATGGCAGCCGATAAGGTTGCTTGTCTTTGTGGTGCTCATGCTCTGGGTGCCGTCGCTCGTGTGTGCGCAGGCAGTCGAGCAGCATGCGGCGAGCACCATTCAGCAAGACACCATCGTGCGGCAGAACAAGCTGCAGCAACTCAAGCAGGACATCACACGGCGCATCAACGACAAACTCAATGAACCCTACGACACGACGCGCAACCAGGGTTACTGGTGGCGGGCCATGAAGCACGGCAAGGTCAACTTCACCGACTCGACCATGGGGTACCCTAAGTTTGTGGAATTCTGCTACAAGGTTTACACATGGGGCGACAAGACCTTTAACAGCTATGACTCGGCCCACGTCGTGCCGACGGGAAAAAACTGGAAACTCACGCTGAAAAACCAAAACTGGATGGACAACCTGTCGGGTGGAGATGGCAACGACCATGCCATGTTCACCAGCGGAGCAGCGAGCAACTTGGGGCTCTATCTCTCGTTCATGGCAGTCTCGGTGGGGTATTCGATCGATGTCGACCGCATTTCTGGAGCCAAAGGAACGAGCGAGATGATAGAATTCTCGTTCACTTGTGCACGCTTCACCGCCGAGGCGCATAAGACTACCAACACCGGGCGAATGCGCGCCCGCGTGAAGCTGGAGGGGGGTGACTGGCGCCGGGGAAGTGACTTGGATGCCCTGCAGCGCAAGTCGATGGGTGTCAGTGCCACCTACTTCTTCAACAATCGCAAGTATGCCCAGGCTGCGGCCTATTGTTTCTCCAAGTTTCAACGGCGCAGTGCGGGGTCGGCACTTGCCGGGTTCTCCATCAATAATTACGACTTCAGGATAGACCCTGCAGTGCTCACCGAGCAGCAAGTGCAGGAATATGAGAAGATTGGTGTCTCGCATGTGCGATACACCGACTATTGCCTCATGGGGGGATATGCTCACAACTGGGTGCTGAACCCCAAGTTGTTGCTCAATCTCACAGCGCTGGCAGGGACAGGTGTGAAGCACATCCACAGCACCTCGGCGCTACCGTCCGCTAATAGTGGTGCACTCAGGATGACCGGAAAGCTGGCGCTCACCTACAACTTCAAGCGATATTTCGCCTCGTTTCAGGCCAATGTGGGCACGAGCATGTATTTTGCCGGCAAGCAGCGGCACTTCGGTTACACTATCGCCAGCCTCACAGCCGTGTTAGGCATCCGCTTCTGAAGGTTCTCCTCGATAATCGGACAATCTCTTGGTTTAAACAATTTTTGGGGTCACCAGTGGTTCTTAAGATGCTTTGAGCAAGCATTGGATGCTACCGAAAACACAGTGGCGACAGTAATGCGCAAGGTTGCGTTCTGGGAACGCCACCGCAATGTGACATTCAATGAAAGGCAGCGAAAAATGTTGAATTTGCTTTTTGACAACTTTTTTGGAAAGCTGACCAGCGGCAAGTGGGCAAAAATTACCAAATGCTCTTCCGACACTGCACTTAACGACATCAAAGACCTCATAGGAAAGGGCATTTTAACTAAAACTGACCAAGGCGGCAGAAGCACCAACTACATATTAGTGGAAAGCAATCCCTAAAGTCATTGCACATTCGCCATAACCCGACATATGCGGCAGCGAAATTGTTAAACCGGCGATGTCGATCGATGCGACAGATTTTTTCTCACTTCCTTTCGTCGATTTTCGTGTTTTTGCGTCTTATCTAGTGGAGGGCCTGATGGGGCTCAATAACTATGTTTGGCAGCAGACGCAGAAATATCGAGCAAGTGATAGAGGCAAACCTTGACGCACTGACGAGGTTTGCCTACTTCCGCACAGGTGATCGCACCGAGGCCGAGGATATTGTGTACGAGGCCGTGTTGCGCCTGCTTGAAAACAGAGAGAAAGTCGTCGATGCGAGGTGCTACTTGTTCCGAATCGTCTACAACTTGTGCCAGGACGAGTTTAGGAGAAAGCGTCTCCCGACGGTTCCGTTTGACAACATTGACTTGCCCGACAAGTCGGATGAGCGACTTGACCAAGAGGAAATCGACCGCATCAACCGCTTGCTGGACGATTTGCCGCCCAATGTGGCAGAAATTGTGAGAATGAACGTAGTTGATGAATTATCATTTGTAGAAATCAGTCACATACTCAATCTGCCGCAATCCACAGCAAAATCCCGGTTCTATTCGGGAATGAAAAAACTGAGGGAAAAGTATTTCACCGATAATCGATGACCGACATGGACGAATATCAAGACATAAAAGAACTACTTAAGCCGCGGCGCACTATCGGTGCATCGGCACAGTTGCGTCAGCGCATCGGCGATGCATCGGTGCACAAACGCAAAACCGCTGGCAACACAAGGTGGTGGACTGTAGCCGCATGTGTGGCATTAATGATGGGAGCCACCTTGTTTTTCGCGATTACACCAGCAGCCGACAATAGCGAATGCATCGTTTATGTCGCAGGTCAAAAGGCGAGCAGTGATCAGGCGCATGCCATTGCTGAGGCCGATGTGGCAAGGATGGAGCAATTCATGCGCACTGTGGCTCAGCAAAATGCTGCCGAACAAGAGAAAGTCAATCAATTCATGCAACATAAATTCCAACAGAAATGAGACATCTGATCATCATAATCATGTGCTTCGTCACAGCAATGTCGGTCTATGCCAACCCGCCGAAGTTGAATGTTGAGAGCCTGTTTGACGGCCGATATAATGGCGACAAGAGTGTCACGATATCCATCTACAAGAACAATGGCAACTACTATCGTGGATTGACGGTAAAGAACAACCCGGGTATCGTCAAGAAAATTGCCGATGCCCTATCAAAAGACGCACCGAGGGCAAAAGAATACTCCGACTACAATGGAGCTGACGGGCAGTACACATCGCTCCAGATTGTCAACAATGGCGAGCTCATCTACATCGGCCTGCAACGTGACAAGCATGGCGGAGCTTTCTTCTTCATTCAAGGCAAAGAGAAAGCATTTAATTAACCAATCAACAACGCATTATGGACAGACTATTGAAAGCCATCTTATTGATGGCTCTACTCCCTGCGTCCCTTTTTGCTCAGGAAAACAATGACTCGGTGAGCATTGACTCCATTGCCAACCACTGGGATAAACTGCTGGAACTGAACGAGATTGTGGTGGTCGGTCACCGCACGGTGGTCAAGCAAGAACCCGACCGCATCGTTTATCTCACCAAGAATGATGCGTTCGTCAAAGGACTGAACGGCATCGAGGTGCTTGACCGCATTCCCCGCGTGACCGTAGAGGGCGACGCCGTGACCGTTGCCGGCAAGTCGTCGGTGCGCTACGTCGTCGATGGCCGACTGTTGGAGATGTCGGACGATGCCGTCGCCATGCAGCTGAAGAACCTGCAAGCGACTGGCATCGAGAAAATCGAAGTGCTCACCACTCCACCGGCAAAATATGCCGCCGGCGCCAATGTGGCGTTCATCAGCATCACCACGCGCGACGAGTCGCTGGGCACGCGGGGCAATGTGTGGGGGCGCGGTGTCGCGCGTGAGGACATCAGCTACATGCTGGGAGGCAGTTTGTCGCACACCACCCGCAAGGTTGAACTGTCGGTCGATGCCAATTGGAATGACAATCGAGGCATCAATGACGTTGACCGTACCTTCACGTTCAGCGACCATGTGAAAACCTCAAACCGGAGCACGCATTTCACCAACCGCGCGTTGGGCTTGAACGGGCTTTTCAAGTACAAATTCACCGACCGACTTGCCGCGGGAGCCATAGTTAACTTCAGCACGAACCGAATGGACAGCAAACTAAGCGATGTAACAAACGACAACGGCAACATCTTCAGTTCCAACAATTATTCGCCGTCCCGCCCCAACAAT
>DEKO01000145.1:0-9394 GCA_002353885.1 Porphyromonadaceae bacterium UBA2720 | reverse complement strand
TGAGTCTCACCTACAACTGGTTCAACAAATCAACCAAGTCATTCTCTGATGTGACCACGACATGGAGCGATGGCTCGTCGCACCTGACCAATGACGGCCATAACAGATACCATATCCACTCCGTCAAGCTGGATGCCACTCTGCCATTCGACGCATTCAAAATGGAAACTGGCATGGCTTACACCGCCATAGGCAACAAAACGGCATTGACCGCCGGGACATATAGCGGTTCGCAATGGGTGCACGATCCCTCGCAAAGCAACGGTTTTGACTACGACGAGGGCACCGTTGCCGCTTATGCCAGTGTCGAAAAGAGCTTCAGCAACTCTTTTTTCGGCAAACTCGGATTGCGCTATGAGCATACCGATGTGCGGGGGCTTCAGTCGATAGGCGATGAGAAGCATCACAGCAATTATGGTTATCTGTTCCCCGCGTTGAACCTCAGCTGGAACAAGCAGAATGTGGGGCGTTTTTCCTTGTCCTATTCTATGGGCATCACGCGGCCTAACTTCGGCGACCTCAATCCTTTCCGCTACCACACCACCACAAGCGACTATGTGTCGGGCAATCCCGACCTCCGTCCAAGCATTGCCCATAATGTCGAGCTGAGCTACAGCTTCAAGGGCATCTATGCGGTGTTGTACAATTCCTATCATCGCCATGCGATTGCTTATGTGACGCGGTTTAATGCCGACGGCTCGCAATTCTCAATCCCTGAGAACTGCATCGACAATAATAAAGTGGGGCTTTATGCTTCCTACTACCGCTCAATCTTCGACTGGTGGAACGTGAACCTAGGCGGCGAGGTCTTCAACACCAATACCAAGTCAAAAATTGCCGACTTCCGGGAGCACGACGACAACAGTTGGAGCGGAAAAGTGGAACTCAGCACCTCATGGATGCTCAACCGCCCCAAGACACTCATCTTCAACGTGCGGTTCAGCCACTACTTCCCCTATCACGAGCGCATGATGCGATATGAGTCGATGTCGCTGATAAGTTTCGAGCTCCGTTATTTGCTCCTCGACAACCGCTTGGCACTCACAGCTGCCGTGAGCGACCCCTTCGGCTGGAACATCACAAAATCAAAGGGGTATTATAACGATTACAGCATCCACACCCGCAACAACATCCATAGCCACGCCGTCTCGCTGCGCGTCTCCTACTCATTCGGTGGCAACAAGGTCAGCAACGTCTATCGCGACACCAAAGAGCAAGAATCCACCCGATCGAACTAACCCACACTCATATAGCGATTGCTGAGGACGCACAAGCAGCAAAGCAACCGGCCACATGCGTGGTCGGTTGCTCAAAGGCAGAGAGCCCCACATCTTTTGCCTCGATATCGATATGCTATAACCTTGCATTTACCGCTCTTTTCTTTATTGATGATAATCTTCTGAAGTAATCTGTTCAGCGATTCAGAAAAATCTCCTCTTAACCCCTTGCGCATCGAAGATGCAGAGCGGGTCGAAGACCCGATTTTGTTCGAAATCTTGTGCAAACGAGCGCAGAACCGAGCTTGCTCGAGTTCTGCCGAGTGCAGCCAAGATTATCGAAAGACCATGCCAGTGCAACGACGATGCACGCAGCTTGCTCCTGAGACTCGACCTGCCAAGTGCCTCGCAGAGGAACTTTAACCAGCTAACTAACAGCTGTTTGGCTGTAAAAGCTCCTCTACGAAGCATTTTAGCGTCTCCAACGCAATCGGTGAATAGTTGCGGAAAGCATGTACTTTTGTTTCTTTTCTTTAAGAATAGTTAATCCAATGCAGCGAATTGGTGGTTTCGATTGTCAATAGATTGATGAACTCCGTTCACGAAATCGAAATCTCCGCTTTGGTCGAGCGATGCAGGCAAGGCGACAATGAAGCTCTGTCCGTTTTATACACCAAGCTCTATCCGAAACTGGTGGCGACAGCACAGCACTATGTCGACCGCGACACCGCCCGTGATGTTGTGCATGACTCATGGCTGATTGCGCTGGCCTCGTTGTCATCGTTGCGAAATGCCCATCAGATAGAGGCGTGGATTACTCGCATCGTGCGCAATGTGGCTATCAACCACATCAAGCATGAGAGGTTGACACCAACCCAACCCATTGAAACCGTTCAAGAAACCATTCCCGACAGTCAGCCCGACGAACCGCTTATCCCTCTCAATGCGCTCATGAACATGGTCAAGCAATTGCCCAATGGCTATGAGCAAGTGTTCCGTCTGCGCACATTTGAAGGCCTGAGCCATGATGAGATAAGCAATCGCCTTGGCATCACCAGCAGTACAAGCCGCTCACAATACACCCACGCGCGACGTTTGCTACGGGCTATGGTTCAGCACTGGTGGATGGTGCCATTCACGATTATCATAGCAGTGATTTCGTTCATTGCGCTCTATCGGCCCGACAGACATGCTGCCCTCGACAAGCCGGTGACGCCTAAGACGGCTAAAACCCATGACGCAATATTGCCAGACAGCAGCAGCAAGAACAATCAGTCGCAAGCAGATACTGACCTTCACATCGCTGAACACGAGGCATCACCAGACGATGTGTCAAGCAGTCGGCCGGCATTGAACATTGCAGATTCAATCGTTTGCGACCAGTGTGCCGACACGACCAAACATCCCAACGAGACCCAACAAGTGGCACCGCACCAGGTGTTGCCACAAATCAGCATTGCACAGACATCGACTCAAAAAGCGCCTCACAGCGGCACAGAATGGCTAAGCGGCACTCACATGTCGTTAGGCTGGGCTTTCAGCGGGTCGCCCAATGGCAACGGCAATGCTTATCCAGCCACAATAACTGCCATTCCATCACTTGCTCCAATTGATGGCACCAGTTCAACACCGGCTGAATTTGATAATTGGACACAATATTCACAATTCATCGAGGAGGAGGCTAATGCAAACCCGACAGACGAGAACCTCTCGTTGCGACGTATAGCAAGAAGCAATGTGGTGGGCAATCCTCAACAAGAAATTGAAGAACATGCTCATCACGACATTCCATTCACCGTGAGTTTGTCGTTCAACAAGACGATAACCCAGCGGTGGAGCGTAGGTAGCGGACTGAACTACTCGCGTTTACATTCCACTTTTGACATGGGCTACTCGCAGGCATTGATACGCAACGAGCAAACAATCCATTATCTGGGCATCCCTGTCAATGCTTCCTACACATTATTCCAGCGAGGCAGGTGGTCGCTATTCGCAACCGCCGGGACGACACTTGACATACCTGTCGCCAGCTCATGGCGCACCGAACATTTGCTGAATGGACAGACAATCTACTCACGTCCGGGCAGTCTTACTGTTCCGATTCAATGGTCGGTCAATGCTGGCATGGGACTGCAATTCAACATCACACCGCACATCGGCATTTATGCACAACCCGGTGTCATCTACTATTTTGACAACGGGACCAAAACCATCAGAGCCGAACATCCTTGGAACGTCACTATGCCGATAGGAATAAAGCTCACATGGTGATGATGCAGCAAACGGCTTTCCTTGTTTGTCATTAAGGAAAAGACGTTTGTATGACAAATGACACAATCCATCACAGTTGCTGCCCGTTATGCCATGGCAGCCATTTGACACATTACCTAAATACCACTGACCATCAGGCCAGTGGCAGACAATTTGAGATTGCGCAGTGCCACTGCTGCGGACTCTTGTTCACGCAAGATGCCCCAGCACCTGACACGATTGGGCAATACTATGCCTCTGAGAGTTACCTGCCGCACAACAATGGACGAGGTTCTATCTCGCTTATTTATCGTGTGGTGCGGTCAATGATGTTTCACAAGAAAAATGCACTGATCTGCCGGCATCAGCAACATAAGGGCACACTGATTGACGTGGGAGCCGGCAGCGGAGATTTCATGGCTTATATGCGCCGAAAGGGCTGGAATGTCAAGGGCTGCGAGCGGAGCGAACAGGCCCGCCACGAGGCATGGAGGCGCTGCAAGATGCGCCTTGACGGGGATGTCATGACCATTCAATACCCGTCGGCCAGTGCCGATGTCATCACGGCCTGGCACGCCATAGAGCACATCCATGACCAGCAGGGCTTGTGGCAGCGTTTCCACGCTTGGCTCAAACCCGACGGGCTGCTGGTCGTGGCCGTCCCCAACTGCGACAGTGTCGACGCACATTATTATGGCAGCCGTTGGGCGGCATGGGATGTGCCCAGACATTTATGGCACTTCTCCATTGACACCATGACACAATTGGCCGTGAGACATGGGTTTAAACTCATCGACATAAAGCCTCTTCCCCTCGACGCATTCTACATCAGTCTGATGAGCGACCAAAGCAAAGTCAAAGCATTGGTCAACAGTTTCCACTTCACTGCACAAGTCTTGAACGACTACAAGCAAGCCAGTTCGTTGATCTATTTATTCAAGAAGACACTATAACGAAATTAATCCTTGGCACTATGCCCAACTCAGCGAGCACGGCGTGCCGCGCTTTGTCGCCAGGCGACGGAAACCAGTCACTCATCCAAGTTGAGCTGTTACAATATGGCGCAGGGGGAATGCCTGTGAATGCCCTTGCCCTTATTATTTGTTCTCTTTTAAAAGAGCGCAGTATTCCTCCCCAAAAAGCAACCGGCCACATGCGTGGTCGGTTGCTCAATTGGCGGAGAGGACAAGATTGGCTCGCTGGGGCTTCGCCCATCTTGGGGTGTTCCCGCGGAGCCGCTGCCAATCAAGGCCGCAACGGTTCCTGTGGGAGCAGTCGTTTTTTCTTGCCGGCACCCATCGTCAAGCGAGCTTGCCATGGTCACCAACAAGAAAAAACGGTTGTGACCATGGTCACAACCGTTGCAGCCTTGCTTGGCGGAGAGGACAAGATTCGAACTTGCGGTAGAGTTACCCCTACGGCAGTTTAGCAAACTGCTGGTTTCAGCCACTCACCCACCTCTCCGGGAGCTTGCTGAAAATTGCTTTTCATAAGCGACTGCAAAGGTACTGCTTTTTTTGAAACCTCCAAAGAAAAAACTGATTTTTTTCGCTTTTTTGCTCAAAAAACATCAGTAGACCTCAAAAAATGGCCCTAATCAGACTGCATATCTGCCGAAATTTGTACTTTTGTACGCTTAGACTTTTGTTCAAGTCCTCGATGATTAAGCATCAATTCTCAATTCTCAATTAAAACCAAAGTGATGGCTATAAAAAAATCTAAGGCAATCATTGCCGTGATCGGGGCTGTGCTTGTTGCTGCTGCAGCTGTGGGCATCTGGATGGCGCCCTATGTCACTACCGGTGCACCCGACGATGGAATCATCTTGCTGCGCAAAGGCTCCTCGGTGCAAACAGCCACCGACTCGCTGGCCGCACATGTCGATGTGGAGTTTGCCCGGCGTGTGGGCAAGCTGCTGGACATGACTGGCGCCGACATCTCTGGGCGGCAGGGAGCGTTCAGGGTCAAGAAGGGCGACTCGCCCTACACAGTCATGCGCAAGCTGCGCAGCGGACCCGAAGATGGCATCAAGTTTACATTTAATAATGTTCGCACGCGTGAGGAGTTTGCCGAGCGTTGGGGGCAGAAGTTCATGTACGGCAAGGACGAGATGCTCAAGCTGCTCAACGACCCCACAGCGCTTGCCACACTGGGACGTACGCCCGAAAATGTCACGGCTATGCTCATGCCCGACAGTTATGAGTTCTATTGGGACATCACGCCCATCGACTTCATGACCAAGATGAAGAACTTCTACAACAAGTTCTGGAACGATGAGCGGAAGACCAAGGCGCGCCAGCTCGGGCTCACGCCCGACCAGGTGGCTGTCATCGCGTCGATTGTCGAGGAGGAGACCGCCAAGGCCGATGAGCGGCCCAAGGTGGCACGGCTATACCTCAACCGCATCAAGCAGAACATGCCCTTGCAGGCCGACCCGACGGTCAAGTTTGCTATCGGCGACTTCACGATCAAGCGCATCACCAATGCCATGTTGCGCACGGTGTCGCCCTATAACACTTATGTCAACACGGGGTTGCCACCTGGTCCCATCCGGCTGCCTGAGAAGTCGTCGCTCGACGCTGTGCTCAATGCGCCCGACCACGACTACGTCTACATGTGTGCCTCGGATGATTTCTCGGGTTATCACAACTTTGCCGTCGACTATGGCACACACATGGCCAACGCGCGCCGTTACCAGGCTGCCCTCGACGCTCGCGGCATCAAGTGAGGTGTGAGGGCGCTGCCGCGCTGTCAGGGTTGAGGGCGCTGTCGCGCTGTTGCAGCGAGATAAAACACACAGAATGCACTGAACACACTGAATTTTTTTCTGTGTGTTCAGTGCTTATTTCCAGCCTGGCAGGTTCCCTGACGAGGAGTAATCTGCCCCTTCAGAACTTGCGGCGCAGGTAGCGGGGTATGAACCCCAGGTGCCTCACGATGGTGGGCAAGGTGCCATAGTGGTGGCACATGATGCGGTAGCGTTCCATCAATGATTGCTTATGATATTTGTCGGTGAGCCCGTCGGTCAGAAAACTGATGATGGGCTCATCGCCGCAATAGGCGTTGCGCTCGCTGGCCTTCAGCACACGGATGCACCAGTCATAGTCGGCGCTGAAGCGATATTGCAGGTCATACTGCGGCATCAGGTCGCGTCTGGCCACAAAGGCCTGGTGGCACACCAGCATGCCTTGTTTGAAACTGTCGGCTGTCAGCACCTTAGGAGCTGTGAGGTGGCGCATGCCCACAACCTGGCCTGAGGCGTCGACCAGTTGAGTCTGCCCATAGATGACTCCAGGATGCCCTTCGGCACAGACCGCCAGGCGAGCCAGTGAGGCGGGCGATGCAAACCGGTCGCCAGCGTTGAGCCAGATCAGGTATTGTCCCTCGGCGCGAGCGATGGCCTTGTTCATCGCGTCATACAGGCCGCGGTCGGGCTCGCTGTAGATGCGTGTGCCAGCGATGTCGGCATCGCGCACCAGTTGCAGCGTGTTGTCGCTCGATGCTCCGTCAATCACCAGGTACTCATAGTCCATGCAGGTCTGCTCTCTGACGCTCTGCAACGTGGGGCCAATCACTGTGGCCGCGTTCCAGGTCACTGTGACTATGCTGAATAGTTTCTCGTTCATGACTGCAAAGATACTATTTTTAATTAAGAATTAAGAATTAAGAATTAAGAATTTTCCTTGAAGTGTGTCACGGTTGGCTATGCCACGACTCAGTCGTGGCCTAAAAAGTCTAAAAACTTAAAAAATGCAATAACACCTCAAAATTTGCGTTATAGACTTTACAATGCAGATTTTTAGACTACGACATATCATCCTGACAGTTCTGCTGGCATCGGTTGTCACCTGCATGGCGCAGGACAACGACAAGATACTCAACCGCCAGTATGCCGACCTCAAGCGCATTCACTACGGCTTCTCGGTGGGCGTCAACTTCCAGGACCTGAACATCACCAACAATGGTTTCATCGCCGAGGACGGTGAGAGCTGGTTTGCCGACATTCCCAGCCACTCGCCGGGATTCTGTGTCAACGTCATGGCCGACCTTAGGCTGCACAAGCACTTCAACCTCAGGGTGGCGCCAGGCATGTACTTCGGCAACAAGGTGGTGCAGTTCCGCAACGCCACAGGCGACCCCGACGCGCTCGAGCCCTCACACTACCGGCAGAGCCAGAATGTCAAGGCCACCTACATCGTGTTGCCCATCGACCTGAAAATCTCGTCACTGCGTTATCACAATTTGCGCCCCTATGTCAACGTTGGTGTCATGCCCATCTATGACGTGGGCAAGGAGCGAAGCGAGCAACTGAAGATCGCCAACTTTGATGCCATGCTCACCGTGGGCTTGGGATGCGACTTCTACTTGCCCTTCTTCAAGCTCTGTCCCGAGGTCAAGTTCTGTTTTGGCTTGCGCAACCTGCTCGAGAAGAATCGCCCTGACCTGCAGGACAGTCCCGAGCTGATGCGATTCACTCAGAGTGTGAGCAAGGTGCAGAACAACATGGTGGTCCTTACCTTCTACTTCGAATGACCGAATGACCCTTCGCAACATCACATATCGCCTGATGACCCTCGTGGCCATGTGTCTGGTTGCTCATGCCGCCACGGCGCAGACCGACGCACAGTTCACCCAGTACTGGGCTGTGCCGGCTTATTACAATGCCGGTGCTGTGGGCAACATTGACTACATCCACATCACAGCCGGCTCGCGCCTGCAATGGCTGGGCATCAAGCATGCGCCCATGACCTTTGGTGCCATGGCCGACATGCCGTTCAAGCTCCTCAACCGCCGTTGGGGTGTGGGTGTGGTGCTGCAGGCCGAGAGCATGGGCTTGTATCGCAACACCACGGCCGAGGCACAGCTGGCGTGGAAGAAGAAAATGCTGCATGGCACGCTCAGTGTGGGTCTGCAGGCGGGCATCCTCAACGAGTCGTTCAGAGGCTCGCCGCCCCATGTGATCACCATCGATGGTGACGATGCCCACTCCAGCGCCGACGATGCCATCCCGCAGAGCGATGTGGGCGGCACGACATTTGATTGCGGTGTGGGTGTGATGTTCACACACAAGCGTTTCTGGGTGGGTGCATCGGTGACTCACCTCACCGCTCCGACGGTCACGCTCAAGATGGGCGAGGACGAGGAGCATCAATATGAGTTTGACGTCGGCCGCAACTATTATTTCATGGCTGGTGGCAATATTCCCCTGCGAAACACGTTATTTGAATTGCTACCCTCGGTGATGGTCAAGACCGACCTCAATGCCTTCCAGGCCGAGGCGACGGCGCGGTTCCGCTACAATCGCTTCATCAGCGCTGGTGTGGGCTATCGTTACAACGACGCGGTGTCGGCAATGATTGGTGTTGACTATAAGAACTTCTTTGTCGGCTACAGCTATGACTACTCCACGTCGGCCCTCAACAAGGCGAGCTATGGCAGCCACGAGCTGTTCTTGCAGTACAACGTTAAGCTTGACATCGGCGAGAAGAACCGCAACAAACACAAGAGCATCAGAATTCTATAGAAAAAGGTTGTAGAATCTGGTGGAGGGAAAAGGAAACGAATGAGATAATTGTGCATCGTGCATTGAGCACTGTGCATTAAATGAAATATATGAAAAAGTTACTTTTTATTCTAGCAATCTCGATTGTGCTGGTCTCGTGCAGTGCAGTGCGGCGCGGCAGCATGGCCGGTGGCGAGGTCACTGGCATCGGAGCGTCAACCTATAGCGAGCCC
Source organism: Porphyromonadaceae bacterium UBA2720 (assembly GCA_002353885.1). Classification (GTDB taxonomy): domain Bacteria; phylum Bacteroidota; class Bacteroidia; order Bacteroidales; family Muribaculaceae; genus Sodaliphilus. The sequence goes on along the minus strand of DEKO01000145.1, from coordinate 191 downwards.
ACGCCCTATGGCATGGTGCTCGTCGATTGTGGCTCGATGCGCGAGGGACCGGCGCAACGCGACTCGGTCTGGGGACTCGACTCCACGGCACACGGCATCTCGGTCGACGCGTTCTGGATGGACGAGACCGAAATCAGCAACTCCAAGTACAAGCAGTTTGTCTACTGGGTGCGCGACTCCATCCTGCGCGA
>DEKO01000167.1 GCA_002353885.1 Porphyromonadaceae bacterium UBA2720 | reverse complement strand
GGATATTTCATAATGCTGGTGGTGGGTTGTGCGGGATAACCGCTCAGTATGCTCACCAACCCGCGGTCAGTGCGGAAACTGGTGGCATAAAAATGGCGGAAGAGCAGTCCCTCTCTCGACAGTGCGTCGAGGTTCACCGCCACATTCTTCTCACCTCCTAACGTAGCCATCAGCTTGCTTGAGAAGCTCTCCATAATGATAAACAGCACGTTAGGTCTTTCGGTATTCAGCACGTTGATGTGCTTTTGTGCCGTAGAGTCGCCATCGGCGATAGCCTTCACGCTACTGCCTTCCACCTGCGGGTCAAGCATCTTGGCAAACAGATTGTCTGCATCCTCAGCTTTCTCAAAACGGTATTGGCTGCCGAAATCCTTCTGTTTCGACAGAGACTCCAGCAGACTGAAGATGGGATTGGTAGCGGCATGATTCAGGCGGATGTTATCGCTGAAATACACTTTGCCCACATTCATGGTCGACACGGTTACCCCTCCGCGTATGGGCAGGATGAGCAATGCCAGCACCAACACGAACAACAACGTAAAGAGGAGCGGATTGAGCGGCAGCAACTTGCGCTCCAACTTATTGCTTCGCAACAGGCACAGCCAGAAGACGAAATAGATCAGAAGAGCCAACAACAGAACGCCCACCACACAACCTATCACGGTCCACACACTGACGCTGGCAAAAGCATCCTTGGGCGAAGAGAAGAAATAGAACAATGGTGTGGCGTCCAAGCTGAAGCCCCAATATTTATACAATACCAAGTCAACGATAAAGATCATCGCCATCAGGAATGACACGATGAAAAAATAAACCTTGGCCGTACGTCGCACCCAGCGACGGCGTGTCCAGATGCTCACGATGAGCAACAATCCTGGAATGATGCACAGATAACCTGCCACCGAGAAATCGAGCTNNACCTTCAGCCAGTCGAGCAACGGACATTCCTTATAGATGCCTAGATAGCGCAACATAAACAATGGTTTCTGCATGGCAAACAGCAACACCAGCAGGAAGAAAGTCAGAAAGTAGAGTTTGAATCGTGTCTTCATAACTTATCTATAGAAAAAACATTAGTACCATTTGAATGATAATCACACGGGCAAACATGCACAACGGATATACCGTGGCATAGCTCACAGAGGCAGTATCGCCTTCCAGCGTGTCGTTGGCATAGCTCAGGGCCATGGGGTTTGCCATACTGCCACAGAGAATTCCGCAGATGGTGCCGTAATCAAAACGGCTCATCCGCAGCATCACAGCACCCACCAGTAATACAGGAAGCACCGTAATGAGTCCGCCCAGACCTATCCACAACAGGCCTTCTGGACGTACGACGGTCTCGAAAAAATGAGCACCCGACTCCAGACCAAGACAGGCCAGATAGAGGGAGAGGCCCAGTTTACGAAGCATCAGGTTGGCACTTCGCGTGGTGTAGGTCACCAAATGGAATCGGGGGCCGAAGGCTCCTACCAAAATGCCCACCACAATAGGACCGCCAGCCAATCCCAGTCTGACGGGTATCGTCATGCCTGGCACGTGTATGGGAATAGCTCCAAGTGCCAGACCGAGTATGATGCCAATAAAGATAGCGCCTAAATTGGGTTCATTGAGAGTTTGCACAGAGTTGCCCAGAAACTTCTCCGCATGGTCTATGGCAGCCGCTTCGCCCACCAGCGTCAGCCGGTCGCCATATTGTAAGCGTTTGTCGTAGGTGGCCAAAATCTTCACGTCGCCTCGGAGGATGCGGCTGACATTTACTCCATACGTATTGCGAAGCTGCAGCTGTCCTAGTTTTTTTCCGTTCAACTCTGGACGGGTAATGACGATGACCCGGCTCTCCACTTTTGCGTCGAGCGCATTCCAATCCACATCGTTGCGATTCCAGTCCTCCTTCTCGCGCTTACCAAAAAGTATCTCGACCGCATCCACCTCGTTTTGGTCAGTCACAACCAGCAACCGGTCGCTTTTCTGCAAGGTGGTGGCACTTTTCGGAACAATCACCTCACGGTTTCTCCAGATGCGGGAGACAATAAACTCCGTATGGCACATCTGCTTGATTTGCGCCAAGTTCTTACCATAGAGGGCAGGATTCACCACCTCGAAGCGGGCAATGAACGTTTCATCCTCGCTATGTGTGGGGTGGCTCTTCAACTGTGCCGGGCGTACCAACAGTTTTCGTAGCACGACCATACCCACTATCACACCCACCACGCCCAGTGGATAGGTCACGGCACATCCCAGTGCCGCACCACTGGCGGGAAGTCCCAACTGCTGCAGTGTCTGCTGTGCGGCACCAAGTGCCGGGGTGTTGGTAGTGGCTCCGCAGAGTATTCCGGCCATATCGGGTAATCCCACCGGGGTTATTTGCGCAAACAGCAATGCCATCAGTGTGCCCACAATGACAACTGCCAGTCCCCACCCGTTCAGGCGTAATCCATCATCCATGATTGAAGCGAAAAAGCCTGGTCCCACCTGCATACCTAATACATATACAAACAAGATGAGACCGAAATTTTCTGCATAGTCGAGCATCCGTGCGTCGACCGACAGTCCCAGGTGACCAGCCAAAATGCCAATGAAAAACACGAAGGCCACGCCTAGCGACACGCCCCACACGCGGAACTTGCCAAAAGCAAGCCCCACAGCACATATAAGCGACAGCACGATGACTGTCTGCATGGCCGAATGGATGGCAAAAAGGCTGTTAATCCACT
>DEKO01000092.1:23273-25416 GCA_002353885.1 Porphyromonadaceae bacterium UBA2720 | reverse complement strand
TCACAAGATTGCCAAGATCAAGGCCGATGCCGAGGCTGTCGCTGCCACTCTGGCCGACGTCAAGCTCACTATCGCTGCCAAGGTCAGCGAGACAGGTACTATCTTTGGCTCGGTGAGCAACATCCAGATTGCTGAGGCACTTGAGCAGATGGGTCACAACATTGACCGCAAGCTCATCCAGGTTGCCCCCATCAAGCAAGTGGGATCGTATGTTGCCACTGTGCGCCTGCACAAAGAGGTGGCCGCCGAGATTCCTGTCGAGGTTGTGGCTGAGAACGCTCCCGTTGCCGAGGATGCTCCTGCCGAGGCTCCCGAGGCTCCTGCTGCCGAGTAACACCGACACTCTCATAACGGTTTGAAACCGAATAAGCACTAGAACATCTTGCATGTTCTGGTGCTTCTTTTTTTTGGTTGGAACCGAAATTTTTATTATCTTTGCACCCAATTAACAACCACTCATCTCTTTAATATGGTAAAGCATATCGTTACCTTTCAATTGACCGGCACAACCGATGAGCGACTTGAGTTGGCCAAACGATTTAAAGCTGCACTCGAGGCACTGCCCCAGCAGATTGACGTGTTGCAAAGCATCGAAGTGGGCATCAATGAGAACCCAGCCGAGCAGTGCGATGTTGTGCTCATTGCCATTGTCCCCACCCTAGCCGATGTCGAGACCTACGCCAAACATCCGGCTCATGTCGCAGCCGCTGCACTGCTTGCCGGACACAAAGCGCATCGAGCTTGTGTCGACTACACCTTCTGAGACTTTTTATCCTAATCTATAATCAATAAACCAAACTTTCAACCCTTTATCAAATGGGAAAACGTATTACAGACCGAGTGACCTGGGTCGGAAAGATTGACTGGGAACTCACATCGTTCCATGGCGACGAGCTGTCGACCGACCGGGGCTCAAGCTATAACAGCTACCTCATCCGCGACGAGAAGGTGGCCTTGATTGACACCGTGTGGCGTCCCTACGACCGCGAGTTTGTTCAACGACTCAAACAAGAGATTGATCTCAAGCAGATCGACTACATCATTATGAACCACAACGAGGTTGACCACAGCGGAGCCCTGGTCGAGCTGATGCGAGAGATTCCCGAAACGCCCATCTACTGCACAGCCAAGGGCGAAGCCATCATCCGCGGGCACTACCACCAGGATTGGAACTTCGTGCGCGTCAAGACAGGTGACACACTACCACTGGGACAAACGACATTGACCTTTATCGAGGCTGCCATGCTCCACTGGCCCGACACCATGTTCACCTACATGAGCGGCGACAACATCCTGTTCAGCAACGACGGCTTCGGGCAACACTTTGCCACCGAGTCACTCTACAACGACCGTGTGTGCATGGCCGAGGTCATGCAGGAGGCGCTGAAATACTATGTCAACATCCTCAACCCATTCAGCCCCATGGTCACCCGCAAGGTCAAAGAGATTCTGGCGATGAACCTGCCCATCAACCTCATCTGTCCAAGCCACGGTGTGATTTGGCGTGACAACCCCGCCCAGATTGTCGAGAAATACCTTGAGTGGTCAAACGCCTATCAAGAGGACCAGGTCACCATCGTCTACGACACCATGTGGCAGTCAACCCGCCACATGGCGCAAGCCATCGCCGACGGCATCCGCGAGGCATCACCCGAGACGACAATCAAGCTGATGAACGCCTCAGTCGACGACAAGAACGACATTCTCACCGAGATGTTCCGCTCCAAGATGGTGCTCATGGGCTCACCTACCATCAACAATGGCTACTCCTATGCTATCGCTGGTCTGCTAGAGATGGCTCGCGGACTGAAGTTCAAGAAGAAGAAAGCTGCAGCATTCGGCTCTTACGGCTGGAGTGGCGAGGCTGTGAAGATGATCACCGAGCACTTGCAGCAAGCTGGTTTTGAGATTGCATGCGAGGGCATCCGCCAAACATGGGTACCCGACACCGACATGCTAGCTGCATGCCGACAGTGGGGAACCGACTTGATGCGCAGCGCTGACAACAAGTGACAACCGGGCAGCTGATTTTACTCGATTACACAACTTTTCGAATACTCGACTATTCGATCGCTCGAATGCTCGATTTTATTAATTTAATTTTTGTGACTATGAAGAAGTACGTTTGCGACATCTGTGGTTA
>DEKO01000092.1:13612-23254 GCA_002353885.1 Porphyromonadaceae bacterium UBA2720 | reverse complement strand
GGCGATCCCGACAGCGGCATCGCAGCTGGAACCGCCTTTGAGGACATCCCCGACGACTGGATGTGCCCCATGTGTGGCGTTGGCAAGGAAGATTTTAGCCCCGTCGAGGAATAAAATTACCTGACTGATAACAAAAAAGGTAGCAACTTTTGCTGAAGTATCAGAAAAAGTTGCTACCTTTGCATTAATCAATCAACAAAACTCAAGGATTATGAAGAAATTATTTGCAATCTTTTGCGTCGCAGCCATGGCATTATGTGCCAGTGCACAGGTCAACAAGGGTCAAGCTGCCGCAGGAGTCAACCTGCTCTATGGCAGCGAGATCAAGAGCATGGGACTGGGAGCACGCTTTTACTATGCCTTCATCGACCAGCTGCGAGGTCAGGTCGAGTTTGATGGATACTTTAAGCACAACCACACCAGCTGGTATGACGTGAGCATCAACGCTGAATATCTGCTGCCGCTCAAGAACGATGTGCTCTACATCTACCCCAAGGCTGGCATGACCTACTCGATGGTGACTTACAAGGACGAGTTTGGCGTCAAGGATGAGGAGAACCATGTGGGCCTGAACCTAGGAGCCGGTCTGGAATATGAAATCAACGACCACTTTGCAGCCACGTTCGAGTATCGCCACACCATCATTCGCCGCGTCGACCAAGGCTCGTTTGCACTGGGAGTGAACTACAAGTTCTGACGCATGGCACAGCACAACCAGCTGGGGCAATTGGGCGAACAGGCAGCACGCGACTTCCTCATAGCACGAGGGCTGACCATTCGCGAGCAAAACTGGCGCATGAACAAGCTCGAGATTGACATCGTGGCTCACGACCCCAAGGACAATGTGCTGCACATTGTCGAGGTCAAGACACGCACCAGCGATGAGCACTACGACCCCTTGAAGGCCATCACGCGTGCCAAAAAGAGCCACATGGTCGCTGCCGCAAACGCCTATCTGCACTACTACAATCTTAAGTGCGGCATTGTCTACGACGTGATGCTGGTTGTGGGACAGCCTGGAGCCTTCCGCATCCAGTACATTCCACGTGCTTTCTTGCCTGCGTTGCGCTCCTATTGATGACATTTTGTTAAATTTTCGCAACAAACGCTTGCCGTTTGCTTGCAATGTTGTACTTTTGCGTTTCGATAATGTTCAAACGCTTTTTTAATTACAAGACAATGGCTAATATTAATGACTTTAACTTTGCTGGAGTGAAGGCTCTGGTACGCGTGGACTTCAACGTCCCGCTGGATGAGAAAGGTAATATCACCGACGATACCCGCATCCGNNATGGTATCTTTCAGCATATTGAACGAAGAAGATCCGGTCATTCTGAGCGTCAGCGAAGGATCTTTTTGTAGACTTTGAGTAGGAAGGAGATCCTTCGCTTTGCTCAGAATGACAAGAAGTTTATTTGCAAATCAAACCCATATGCAACAGTACATCGACTCTTATGATTTCGCCGGCAAGAAGGCGATCGTGCGCGTAGACTTCAATGTCCCGCTCGACGAGAACTTCAACATCACCGACGATACCCGCATCCGTGGAGCAATGCCCACGCTCAAAAAGATTCTCAAGGATGGCGGAAGCCTCATCTTGATGTCGCACATGGGCAAGCCCAAGGGCAAGATCAACCCCAAACTGTCGCTGGGTCAGATTGCCAATGCCGTGGCTTCGGCACTGGCTCGACCGGTCAAGTTTGCTGCCGACTGCGCCAAGGCACAAAAGGCCGCTGCCGACCTGCAGCCCGGTGAGGTGCTGTTGCTTGAGAACCTCCGTTTCTATCCCGAGGAGGAAGGCAAACCCGTAGATGTCGACAAGGACAGCCCCATCTATGATGAGGCCAAGAAGCGCATGAAGGAGAGCCAGGCCAACTTTGCAAAGACCCTGGCCGACTATGCCGACGTCTATGTCAACGACGCCTTTGGCACAGCTCATCGTCGACACGCATCTACAGCTGTTGTGGCCGACTACTTCGACGACGACCACAAGATGCTCGGCTACCTGATGGAGAAGGAGGTTGAGGCTATCGACAACGTGCTCAAGAATGCACAGCACCCATTCACTGCCATCATCGGAGGCAGCAAGGTGTCGTCAAAGTTGGCAGTAATCAAGAACCTGCTCGATAAGGTCGACAATCTCATCATTGGAGGTGGCATGGGCTTCACCTTCATCAAAGCACAGGGCGGACACATCGGTGAATCGCTGCACGAGGACGACCTCATGCCCGAAGCATTGGCTGTCATAGAGGCTGCCAAGGAGAAAGGCGTGAACCTTAGCCTGTCAGTTGAGACTGTGTGTGCCAAGGAATTCAGCAACGACGCCGAGCGACAGACCGTTGACATCTTCAACATCCCCGACGGTTGGGAAGGCATGGATGCCGGACAGCGTTCGCTCGACAACTGGAAGGAGATCATCCTGGCCAGCAAGACCATCCTGTGGAATGGTCCTGTGGGTGTGTTTGAGTTTGAGAACTTTGCACACGGCACTGGCGAGATTGCCAAGTATGTGGCAGAGGCCACCAAGAATGGCGCTTACTCGCTGGTGGGCGGTGGCGACTCGGTGGCTGCAGTCAACAAGTTTGGACTGGCCGACCAAGTGTCATACGTCTCGACTGGTGGTGGTGCCATGCTCGAAGCCATCGAGGGCAAAACACTGCCTGGCGTGGCCGCCATCAAGCACTGAAGTTCAGAACTTTAAGATTTAGCTAAACAATTCACTCCCCTCACCGATTGGTGCGGGGAGTGATTGTTTCTGTGCCACGGCAGATTCTCTGTCATTCGCTGGTCGGCGCATTGCGAGACGCAGTCTCGCAGCCACTGCTGGACAGAAATTGATACAAAACAGAACCGTCCCCGATTGTATCAAATAAGATGCACCTCAGTCACTCCCCCACTGGTCGGCGTATTGCGAGATGCAGCCTCGCATCAACAATGAAAGGCCTGCTTTGGTCGAGCACCACTAGAGTTGCAGGTATTGAGAAGGCAAGTTTGCCGAGGGGCATGCGGGGCCGCATCAGAAGAACATGCCGTAGACATAGTCTATAATCTGATGTACCCAGCTGGGAAAGACCCAGAAGAACAGGATGATGAGGATGAAACCGACTGCGCCACAGGCGGTGACAAGCTGCTGCGACGGCTTGCGGCCGGTGACCATCTCATAGCAGGCAAAGATAATGGCACCACCGTCGAGGGGATACACGGGCAGGATATTGAGTACGGCCAGGATGAGCGACATCGACATGACCCGCCACAAGATTTGCGACCACCCAATGGGGAAGTGAAACAACAGGTAGATGATGAGAAAGGTGGCGAAATTGAACAGCACACCGCCGGCCGATATGAGCAGCCGTTGCCATGCTGGCTTATCGGTGATGTAGGGTGACGCGGCGACATGGGCGGGGTTGTCGGGCTGGTCATCGTCGGGTCGGGTTTTGAACATGGTGAAGCCTCCCAGCGGCAGGGTACCCAGGCTCCAGGTAATGTTTCGCCACCAACTGCCACGTTTGGGTTTGGGTTTGTAGCTGGCAAAGCAGAGCAAGAACACCTGCATCTCGTCGATGCGGCAGCCGAAAATCCTGCCGGCGACGACATGGCCCAGTTCGTGGATAATGACCACCAGTGCCAGCGCCAGCATCGAGGTCCAGCTCTGATAGAACCAGTAGTAACAGATGCCCGCGCCGATGAGCAGCTGCAGCCAATGAAATGTGAATCCGCTGTCGCCGTGTCGGTCTTGCTGCTGCTCGTCGGGCAGGTTTTGAATGTTGTTGTCTTCCATAGATGTCAGATTTATGATGTCAAAAAGACTAAGCAAAAACTATGCCAAAATGCTCAATCGGCCGCCCGACACAGGGTACCAGGCGGCCGATTGTCACAATCGCCTGCTGGAACTGACTTGCAGCACCAGCATAGGGAATTGAGTTAGATCCACTTGAGGTAGGCGAAGTCCTGACGGTGTGGCAGGCGATCGTCCCATGGGAAGACGCGGAAGGCGTAACGGAACACACCGCTATACTTGATATCCTGCGCCAGGTGATAGGTGAGCACGTCGCCGTCCTCGGCCACGACCTCGAGTGGGAATGCGCCGTAGAACCTGCTCTCGCCGTCCATGTCCTGGTAGATGACCAGCTCGATTCCCAGGCTGCGACCCAGCCCCGCAGTGTTGAGGCGTATGGTGGCCTCGATGTCCTTGCCGTTGTTGACGGCGCTAAGCAGGTTGTCAGAGAGCTGTATGTTGCCCTCGACGTGGACGTTCTCCCATCGTGCGTCAACATTCTCCTTCCAGGCGACGATATCGCGCGCCATGGCATAGTTGTCAGCCTTGAGTTCATCGGCGCGCTTGGCCTGAGGCACATAGAACTTGCGCATGTAGTCGTGGATCATGCGTGACATGGTGTAGTTGGGCGCAATCTGTGCCAACGACTTCTTGATGTACTGTATCCACTCGGGTGAATAGCCCTTAGAGTTCTTGGCAAAATAGAGAGGGATAATTTCGTTCTCGAGCATCGAGTAGATGGTTGCCGAGTCTAGCTTGTCCTGTTGTGCCTGGTCGGTGTAGGTGCGCTTGTCGGTGAGCGCCCATCCGGCTCCCTCGCGATATCCCTCATACCACCATCCGTCACGCACCGAGAAGTTGAGCAGACCGTTCATCTCGGCCTTCTCACCCGATGTGCCCGATGCCTCGAGCGGGCGTGTGGGCGTGTTGAGCCAGATGTCGACGCCGGTGAGCAGTCGCTTGGAGACAATCATGTCGTAGTTCTCAAGGAAGATGATCTTGCCCAGGAACTGTGGCATGCGCGAGACCTCGATAATGCGGCGAATCAGGTCCTGCCCGGCACCATCGGCAGGGTGTGCCTTGCCAGCATAGATAAACTGGACGGGGAACTGCTCGTTGTTGACAATCTTGGACAGGCGGTCAAGGTCGTTGAACAGCAGGTAGGCGCGCTTGTAGGTTGCAAATCGACGTGCGAAGCCAATGAGCAGCGCATTGGGGTTGATCTTGTCGACGATGGACATGATGCGTGTGGGGTCGCCCTGCTTGCGCAGCCAGTTGGCAGTGAAGTCACGCTTGACAAAGTTGATGAACTTGTTCTTGAGCTGCATGCGCAAGTTCCAGATAGCCTCGTCGGGTACACTGTAGATGGGTGCCCAAGTGGCCAGCTCGTCCTGACGGTCGAGATAGTCCCGCCCGAAGGTCTGAGCGTAGAATTGCTTCCACTCGCTGGCAGCCCATGTGGGCATGTGCACGCCGTTGGTGACATAGCTCACGTGCGACTCCTCGGGGGCATAGCCTTTCCACACACCCTGGAACATCTTCTTTGACACCTCGCCGTGCAGCCAGCTCACGCCGTTGCTCTCCTGTGTGGTGTTAAGTGCAAACACGCTCATCGAGAATTTGTCGGCCGTGCCGGGATTCTCACGTCCCATGTTCATCAGCTCATCCCAGGTGATGCCCAGTTTAGCAGGGAACTCATTGATGTATTTGTGGAAGAGTCCTTCGTCGAAGTAGTCATGTCCTGCGGGGACAGGTGTGTGCACGGTGTAGAGCGACGAAGCGCGCACCACCTCCAGTGCCTGGTTAAAGGTGAGTTTCTCGTCCTGCACATAGTCGACCAGACGCTGCAGGTTGAGCAGCGCGGCATGACCCTCATTGCAGTGATAGATGTCGTGCTTGAGGCCCAAACGCTTGAGCAGCAGCACACCACCGATGCCCAGCAGGTATTCTTGCTTGATACGGTTCTCCCAGTCACCACCATAGAGTTTGTGGGTGATGGGACGGTCATACTCACTGTTGAGATCCAGATCGGTGTCGAGCAGATAGAGCTTCATGCGGCCAACGTTGACACGCCAGATGTTGGCATAGACCACATGGCCGGGATAAGGCACCTCGAGAATCATCTGCTGGCCTTGTGCGTCGAGTACAGGCTCGATAGGCAGCTGCACAAAGTTCTGCGGCTCGTAGTTGGCAATCTGCTGCCCGTCCATCGACAGGGTCTGTGTGAAGTAGCCATAACGATAGAGAAATCCGATAGCAGTCATGTTGACACAGCGGTCGCTGGCTTCCTTAATGTAGTCACCAGCCAGGATGCCCAGGCCGCCCGAATAAATTTTGAGGGCGTTGCACAGACCATACTCCATGCTGAAGTATGCCACCGATGGCAGATCGTCACGCATGGGCTGGCTCATATAGCTGCTGAAGTGCTCATAGACCGTGTCGATGCGATCGAGCAACGAGCGATCTTCGATAATCTGGTCGAAGCGCTCCGACTTCATCTTCTGCAATAGCAGCACAGGGTTCTCGCCTGTAGCACGCCACAGGTCGCGGTCCAGGTCGTGGAATAGCGACTTGCCCTCGCTGTTCCATACCCACCACAAGTTCTTTGACAACTCCTCGAGCTTCTTCAGTCGACCGGGGAGTTCGCTTTGCACCGTCAGGTTGCGCCATTGCGGTGCGTTGGTGTTGCTAACTCTTAGTTTCATTATCGTTTAGTCTAATTGTTTGTTTCGTTATTCTTATCTAGATTTTCTAGAGGATTGCTTTCTTGTTTGAATAGGCCTCTTGATAGGGCTCGATGAATTGCTTCCATTGAGCCTGTTTTGACGTGGCCTGTGCGGCACGGTTGCGACGTTGCTTGTCAGCAGGCGACAGATGATAATACTGCATCATCTCGGCAGCCAGCGCATGCACAGTCTCGCTATAGTTCGAGTCGGTGCGATGCAACACGGTCACCCCACTGCGCGACGCATCATGCCCACACTGGTCGATGACCCATTGCCCGAAGCCCGCCAGATTGGTGGTGATGGTGGGCACCCCGAATGCGATGCTCTCGAGCGGTGTATATCCCCACGGCTCGTAGTAGGACGGGAACACAGTGAGGTCTATGCCCACGAGTACGTCGTAGTAGCTCAGGCCCAGTACGCCATCGTGCCCATTGAGGTAACAAGGCACATCGATTACCATCAAGCGGTCGTCTGGCTTGTTGTTGAAATTAACATCGCGCATCTTGCACAGCACAACATCGTGGTCAGGCTGGTGAAGCTCATGCGTGACGACAGGATTGGGCAGTCGCGAGACCAAACCGTTGTTGATGGAACTGACCAAGTCGGCCCGTGGACAGTCGACCCATGATGGAACCAACACAAATGCCACCACAGGTCGCGTAGCCTGGACGTTGCTGTGCACGAGTGTACGCATCACATTGAGTGCGTCCAGATAGAGGTCGATGCCCTTGTTGCGGAACTCACATCTGCCCGATGTGGCGATGAGCATGGTGTCGGAGGGCAGAGTCTGTCCAGTGAGCGACTCCACGACCTGCAACAGTCGTGCCCGCGCAGCATCACGCGCCTCGGCAAGCGCCTTGCCCTTGGGCACAAAACGCTGCTCGAAGGCATTGGGAGTGACCAAGGGTCTGCGTTCAAGCAGTTGCTCACACTCGCGAGCGGTGACCTCGCTCACGGTGGTGAACACATCGGCCGCATGGGCGGCAGCCTTCTCCAGCGAGTGCTTTGACTCCATGTTGAGTTCACGAGCCATCTGGTCGCCATTGTATCCAGCCATATAGTCGTAGAGCGGCTTGCCATTGCCGGCTATGCTGCGTCCGATGCTGGTGGCATGTGTAGTGAAGACTGTGCGCACCTGTGGCAAGTGAGCCTTGACGTAGAGCAGTCCCATGCCGGTGGTCCACTCGTCAAAGTGAGCCACGACTTCAGGAGCCTTACGCTTCCAGTGATTGACGATGCTCTCAATGACCCTTGCTGCAGCATAGGCAAATGCGCATGCCTCGTCATAGTCGCCATAGCCATGAAGCGAGTCGACGCGGTATTGCTCCCACATTTGACCATATAGCTCGTTGATGTGTCCCTGCAAGTGTCTAAAACTGACCAAGATGGCCAACGGGCGCCCAGGAACGTTCCACCGACCAGTGCGCACTTCGATGCCATCGGGCAGCTGCGCCCCTTTGCGCCAGTCATCAAGCAGCGATCGGCACTCATCGAAGTCGGGTGACTCGCTGACGGGCGACCACACATCGGGACCGATAAAAATGACTTTGTCTTTATAGAGTGACTGCAGGGTCTTTGCCTTGGTCGACAAGACGGCATAGATGCCACCTACCTTGTTGCAAACTTCCCAACTCGTCTCGAACAGCAAATCAGGCATAAAATCTTAAAAGATTGAGTTTTGAAGCTGCAAAGTTACAAAAAATATCGCAATGACTCCCGAAAAAGTCGGCTTACCTTAAGATTTTGACTTATTTTTTCCTGTTTTTAACTGACTGACAGCCTCAAATGTGTGCTTTTGGTCATAACAAGGGTACAAAAAACCCTCCAGACTGCTCATGCAGGCTAGAGGGCTTTGATTCATGTTTTACAAGTCGCTGAGAGTCATGACTAGTTGCCCATGTCGCTCAGGAACTGGATGCGGACAAGGCGGATTTCCTCTTCGGTGTAATCGTCACCTAGTTCGTCAATCGCAGTCTGCAGATCATCGCTCTCGCTCTCACGGAAGTAGTCGTAGATGTCATCGTGAATGTCCTGGTCCATGACCGCGTCGACATAATATCCGATGTTGATCTTGTACCCGCTGTAGACGATGGCCTCGAGCTCGTCAAGCAACTCGTCCATGTCCATGCCCTTGTCCTTGGCCAACTCGTCAAGTCCAATCTTGCGGTCGGTGCCTGTGATGAGATAAATTTTGACGTTGCTCTTGCTGGCCACGGCGCGCATGCGGAAGTCCTCGGGCCGCTCAATCTCGTTCTCGTCGACATGGCGCTTGATGAGTTCGACAAACTTCTGTCCATATCGTTTGGCCTTGCCCTCGCCCACCCCAGGAATGAGCTTGAGTTCGTCAAGGGTGATGGGATAGGTCGTTGCCATTGCCTCTAGTGATGGATCCTGGAAAATGACGTAGGGCGGCAACTTCATCTGCTGCGAGATTTCCTTGCGCAGGTCTTTGAGCATGCTGAACAGCGCAGGGTCGAGCACGGCCGATGACCCGCTGTGCTCTTCACCATCATTGTCGCTGAACTGCTTGTCCTCGACGACCATGAAGGGCTCGGGGTGTTCGAGAAACTTCTTGCCTTTTTCAGTGGCTTTGAGCACACCATAGTTTTCAATGTCCTTGCGGATGTATCCCGAGAGCACGCCCTGACGCACGACCGAAGTCAAGAAATTCTCGTCCCGGCCGTCGGCCGTGCCGAAGATTTCGAGCTCGTGATGCTTGTAACTCTTAACCTCGTTGGTGGCATTGCCACCGATTACGTCGACTATATACTCGGTCTTGAAGCGCTCTTTGAGCACAATGATGGCCTCGATGGCCGCACACAGTTCGTCACTGGCCTCGATGCGCTTGCGGGGATGGATGCAGTTGTCGCAATTGCCGCAGTTGTCCTCGTTGTAGGGCTCGCCGAAGTAGTGCAGCAGTGTCTTGCGGCGACACACCGAAGACTCGGCATAGTAGGCCGTCTCGTTGAGAAGCTGTTTTCCAATCTCCTGCTCATTGAGTGGCTTGCCTTGCATGAACTTCTCAAGCTTGAGCAGATCCTTCTTGGCATAGAAAGTGATGCACTTGCCTTCACCGCCATCACGTCCGGCACGTCCGGTCTCTTGGTAATAACCTTCCAGACTCTTGGGAATGTCGTAGTG
>DEKO01000092.1:13358-13538 GCA_002353885.1 Porphyromonadaceae bacterium UBA2720 | reverse complement strand
GCCGAAGGCGATGGTCGCCACAATGACGTCGACCTCCTCAAGCAAGAACTTGTCCTGGTTCTCGCTTCGGGTGGCGCTATCCATGCCTGCGTGATAGGCCAGCGCCTTGATGCCATTGACGCGCAACAGCTCGGCAAGGTCCTCAACACGCTTGCGACTGAGGCAATAGATGATGCCCGA
>DEKO01000092.1:0-13296 GCA_002353885.1 Porphyromonadaceae bacterium UBA2720 | reverse complement strand
GATGTCCTTGTCGATGTCCTTGGTCTTGGGCCTTACCTCGTAGTAGAGGTTGGGACGATTGAACGATGACTTGAACACCTTGGCATCGGTCATGCCCAGGTTCTTCTGTATGTCATGCTGCACCTTGGGTGTAGCTGTTGCTGTCAGAGCGATGATGGGCCGACTGCCAATGGCATTGATAATGGGGCGAATGCGACGATACTCAGGTCGGAAGTCATGTCCCCACTCCGAGATGCAGTGTGCCTCATCGACTGCATAGAACGATATCTTGACCGACTTGAGAAAGTCGACATTCTCTTCTTTGGTCAACGACTCGGGGGCGACGTAGAGGAGTCTGGTTTTGCCGCTGACCACGTCTTCGCGCACTTGCTCGATCTGCTGTTTGTTGAGCGATGAGTTCAGGAAGTGAGCAATGCCATCTTCCTCGCTATAATGACGCATGGCATCGACCTGGTTTTTCATCAGAGCAATGAGCGGCGATATGACAATAGCGGTTTCCTCCATCATCAGTGCCGGCAGCTGGTAGCATAGCGACTTGCCTCCACCCGTAGGCATGAGCACAAAGGTGTCATGCTCTTGCAGGAGGTTCTGTATGATGGCTTCTTGGTCTCCCTTGAATTTGTCAAAACCGAAATAGGATTTCAGCTCATCGATAAGCCTTTTGTTGTCTATCATGTCTATTGAGGGGTTAATTACTAAATTGGGTGTGTTCACTGTGCCTGGGCCAGCATCTCAAAGTTTGACTTCTCGAGCTGCTGTGCGGCATAGTCGCGAGTGAGACGAAACTGTTTCTCACCACTGGCCGGAACCTGATACATCACGTCAATCATGATGGTCTCAAAGATTGAACGCAATCCTCGGGCTCCAAGTTTAAACTCGATGGACTTGTCGACAACATAGTCCAGCACCTCGTCATCAATGACCAGCTCCACCCCATCCATCTCAAGCAACTTGTGATACTGCTTGATGATTGCATTTTTGGGCTCGGTAAGGATACGACGCAACGCGTCACGATCCAACGGCTCGAGGTTGGTGAGAATGGGCAGTCGGCCGATGATCTCGGGTATGAGTCCATAGCTGCGCAAATCTTGCGGCGCCACAAAGTGCAATAGTTTCTCCCTGTCGAGTCGGGAAATGTGGTTGCCTGCTCCATATCCCACGACATGCGTGTTGAGACGCTGGGCAATCTTGCGCTCAATGCCCTCAAATGCTCCACCACAGATAAATAGGATGTTCTTGGTATCGACAGCAATCATCTTCTGCTCGGGATGCTTGCGTCCGCCTTGTGGTGGCACATTGACCACCGACCCTTCGAGCAGTTTGAGCAATCCTTGCTGGACACCCTCACCACTGACATCACGTGTGATGGACGGGTTGTCACCCTTGCGGGCAATCTTGTCGATCTCGTCGATGAAAACGATGCCACGCTGGGCCTCCTCGACGTTGTAGTCACATGCGGCCAGCAGTCGTGTGAGCAAGCTCTCGATGTCCTCGCCCACATAGCCGGCCTCGGTGAGCACAGTGGCGTCGACAATGGCAAAGGGCACTTTAAGCATCTTGGCTATCGTCTTGGCCAGCAAGGTCTTGCCTGTACCTGTAGGCCCTACAATAATGATGTTTGACTTCTCGATATCCACACCATCATCATTGCCGTCGTTGTGTTGAGCCAGTCGCTTGTAATGATTGTAGACAGCAACCGAGAGATAGCGCTTGGCAGTCTCTTGCCCGATGACATATTGGTCTAAGAACTCCTTGATTTCGTTGGGTTTGGGCAGAGTCGCCATGTCGATGTCTTCCATCATGGCATGGTTAGCCTTGGCCAAGTATTCCTTGGCCACCTCGTTGGCACGCTCGGCACACTCGTCACAGATGCAGCCTTCTATGCCCGGCAAGAGCAGAGACACCTCATACTCGCCGCGGCCACAGAAGCTGCAGTGCAGTCCATTATCTTTCTTTTTAGCCATTTTATGTCGGGTCGGTCAGATTATTTGCTGCGGACGAGCACCTTGTCAATCATGCCATATTCCAGAGCCTCCTGCGACGTCATCCAGTAGTCACGGTCGCTGTCGGCATACACCTTGTCATAGGGCTGACCGCTGTGCTCACTGATGATGTTGTAGAGTTCCTGTTTGAGCTTGATGATCTCGCGCGAGGTGATCTCGATGTCGCTGGCCTGGCCCTGTATACCTCCCATGGGCTGGTGAATCATGACACGTGAGTGCTTGAGAGCGAAGCGTTTATCCTTCTGTCCTGCCACCAACAGCACAGCAGCCATCGATGCCGCCATGCCCGTGCAGATGGTTGAAACATCGCTCTGAATGAACTGCATAGTGTCATAGATGCCCAGTCCGGCATAGACTGAACCGCCTGGCGAGTTGATATAGAGCGAAATTTCTTTACCAGGATCGGCCGAGTCGAGATAAAGCAACTGTGCTTGTATGACGTTGGCCGTATAGTCATCGACTTGTGTCCCTAAGAATATGATGCGGTCCATCATCAAGCGCGAGAACACGTCCATCTGGGTGACATTGAGCTGTCGCTCTTCCATGATGGTCGGTGAGATGTAACTGCTTGTGATTGAATTGGCATACTGGTCTATGGCCAGACCATTCATACCCAGGTGATGGACGGCGTAGTTGCGAAAGTCGTTTTTCATTATCTTGTTGTTTAATAATGGTTTCTGAAAATCATTTTCACAAAGTTACTGCTTTTTTCTCATTGGGACAAATATTTTACTTTTTTTTCGAAAAAAAAGGGCCGAACACATCTGTTCGGCCCAATATCTGAGGAATTAAGGAGTCTTTATTTAGCCTCAAAGAGTTTATTGAACTCATCGATGCTGACATTCTTCTCGTCGAGTGTGACGGCATCCTTGAGTGCAGCGAAGAATTTGTCGTCGAATGCACGGTTGTTGATGTCGTCCTGATAGCGCTCGTCTTCCAGAAGCTTCTGTGCATAGTTGTCAACCACATCGTCGGGCAGATTGGTCATGCCATACTGAGCAAACTGCTGGGCAGCCATCAGACGGGCTAGACGCTTACGGTCGCTGTCGTCAACCTTGACCTGGAGCGATGCGGCGGCACGGTCCTTGATGAGTTGCCACTGCAGGTGAGCCTTGGCTGCGGGATACTCCTCTTCGACCTTCTCGGCAGTGTTCTTCTCGTCGCGAGTCATCAAGAACTTCTTGAGGAACTCATCGGGCAATGCCAGGTCGCCCACCTTGCCGCGCAGCACTGCCTCGGCATCGATGGTGAAACGATAGTTGCTGTCGGCAACCAGCTCGTGAGCGATGACTTCTTTGAGCTTAGCCTTGTACTCCTCTTCGGTCTTGGCCTCGTCCTTGCCCAGCACGTTGTCGAAGAATTCCTGGTCCATCTCGGCGATTTGAGTGACCATGATCTCGTCGACCGTCATCTTGAAGTCGCTGGTGACATCAGCAGCGTTCTCCTTGTCGATGTTGAGCATCGATGCCATCTCGCTGGCGCTGCCGTCGCATGCCTGATTGGGGTTGAAGACTATCTCCTGTCCCACCTTAGCACCGACAAACTTCTGCTGCTGTTCCTCGTTCTTGAGATACTGCGGCATGATGATGGTGCGCTCGGCCTTGATGCCCTCGGCCTTCTCTTGGCCATTCTCATCGAGCTCGACCATCGAGCCACGCAGCATCGAGTCGATAGCAGCCTCTTCGCCTGGCACTTGCTTGCCGAAGCGTTTGCGATAGCCGTCATTCTGCTTCTCGACCATGTCGTCGGTGACTTGAATATTATAATAAGGTATAGTGATGTCCTTGTCAATGTTGATGTCAAACTCGGGAGCAATGCCCAGTTCGAACTTGAACTCAAACTCGTTGTCCTTGTCGATGTCGGCATGTGTGTCATCGGTCATCATGGGCTCGCCCAGGATAGCAATCTTGTTGTTGATGATGTAGTCGCTGACGGCACGATTGAGTTTGCGGTCAATGATCTGAGCCTTGACTTGTGGTCCATAGAACTTCTGCAACAATGCAGCAGGCACATGGCCGGGACGGAACCCCTTGATGGGACGGGTCTGACCCATGTGGTTGAGCTCTTTCTTCACTTCGCCCTTGTAGTCATCTTCGACCATCTGGACGGTGAGCACGCCATTCACTTGGTCGGTTTTCTCAAAGTTTACGTTCATTACTGTAGTGAAATCTATATTATAAAATGTTGTTTTTGCGAAATCAAGGTGCAAAATTACATCATAATCACTGCCCGCCCAAATTTAGCGGTCATTTTTTTGTTACCTTAACTTTTCGGCCATGACCATAAAAACCGTCTCGCCTTGACGACGAGACGGCATGTACAGTCACAGTCTCCCTCTTGAGCCGTTAACCTTGCATCTGCTTGATGGCGTCGCTCACCAGCTTGCCATTGGCGGCGGGAAAGCGCTGCTGGACGAAGGCGAGGATGTTGCGCATGTTTTTCATTTCAGGCGTGAATCCAGACTCTCGCACAGCGGCGACAACCTCATCGGCACTGGGTTCCTTGGGCAGGAAGCCTTGCAGAATCTGCACTTGCTCGGCGAGTTCGGTCACGTCGCGGCCTGCATCGCGGAACGACTGCAGCTCGTCGGCCCAGGTCTTCTCCATCTTCTGGAGGATGGCGATTTCTTTCGCTTCGTTGAAGTCCTCTTCTTTGTAGCCTTTGCTGGTCTGGAACTCGAGAAACTTGGCCTTGATCATCTTGAGGACGTAGAGGCGGTTTTTGTCCTTTGCCTTCATTGCCTCAGCAATGTGGCGGTTAATTTCGGTATGTAGCATCTTTTAAAAAATTAAGAATTAACAATTTAGAATTAATAATTGGGCAACTAGATTTCGACATGGAGGTATTTCTCCTCGTCTGGGTCGTGGCTGCAGTCGCGTCCGGTGTCATCGGGCTGAGCATTCGCGGCCTTTGGAGCATCTTGAGACACCTCAGGTTCATCATCATCGATGCGCGGCAGTGTGGGCGCGTTGCGGCGGGCTCGGCGCTCGGCGAAGTACTCATGAATACTGGTTATGTTGAACATGAGCAGACCGATACCAGTCATCAGCACAACATTGTCTTCGCGGCTTCGCCACCCATCAACGAAGAGGATGAGCAGGCCAAACACTGTAACAATCAGAGGGAGCAAATAGTACCAACCTTTGACCTCGACCGCCTTGCGTGAGAGGAAGAGGTAGATAACATGAAACAGCCCCAGCACGATGAGCAAGGCTCCCATGAAAACGGTCAGCACCCCACTGAACAGTTGTGGCTTGGCCAACATGATGATGCCAAAGCACAGTCCGCCAACGGCAGGCAGGACGCCTAGATAGTCGTTGCCAACCTTGCCAGGCGCATGACGCAAGGCAACGGACATCAAGTAGGCAATCGATGGCAGCATAAACATCATGCCGATGATGCGTGCCACCCAGTCGAGCAGATTGGGCTGGTTGTTGAAGATAATGAGCAAGAGGCCTGCCAGAAGCAAAACCACGTTGGTCAAAAGATTAATACTGATATTCTTCATTTCTCTTGAATTGAAAACTATGAATGGCTGCCTATCCGTTCGGCACAGGTGACCAGATTACGTGTAGGCATGCAAAAATCAATGCGAAATTAATAAATGTTGTGAAAACAACCAAACGATTCGAGGAAAATTTGTAATTTTGGCAAATTTTTCATCCTATGCAACCACACAAGTTACTCGCTATCATCAATCCCATTTCGGGCATCGGAGGCAAGGGCAAGATGCCCGCGTTGATCAAGAGCAAGCTTGACGCTGAGCGGTTTGACCTCGAGGTCGTGTTCACCGAGCGTCCTGGCCATGCCACCCTGCTGGCACAGGATGCCGCCGCCGACGGATGCGACATCGTCCTGGCAGTGGGTGGCGATGGCACCATCAACGAGGTGGGCCGCGCCTTGTGTGGCACCGACACCGCCCTGGCCATCCTGCCCTGCGGCTCGGGCAACGGGTTGGCACGCCATCTGCACATTCCGATGAATGCCGAGAAAGCATTAGAAACACTGAACAATGGTGTGATTGACCTGGTGGACTATGGCACGGTCAACAACCACCCCTTCTTCTGCACATGCGGTGTGGGATTTGACGCACAGGTGAGTTACAAGTTTGCCAACGAAGACACGCGTGGTCTGGTGACCTATATCAAGACTACCATCAGCGAGTATTTCCGTTACCGTGCACAGCACTACCGCATCACCATTGATGGCTCGACCATCGAGGAGAAGGCCTTTGTCATCGCGTGCTGCAATGCGGCACAATATGGCAACAACGCCCTGGTTGCACCCCGAGCCTCGATGCAGGACGGGAAAATTGACCTCACGGTCATCCACAGCTTCAACCTGGGCGAGGCAGCCCTGCTGAGTGCGCGCCTGTTCACCAGCAACATTGACCGCGACCGCCATGTGAGCATCTACCGCGGTCGCGACATCATCATCGAGCGTGACGAAGAGGACGTCATGCACATCGATGGCGACCCTGTGATGATGCCCGAGGTGCTGCACATCACCTGTCACCCGTCGGCCATGCGTGTTGTGGTCCCCGCCAGCAACGCAGTGATATAGACGCAAGTTAACCTGAAAAGCCAACTAAGAGCAATCAAACAATTCGGTTGCAATTTGAAGCTATTGCCACGTTTTTTTCAAAAAAATGTGGCAATTTGCTTGCATAGGTCTGAAAAAAGTTGTAATTTCGTAACGTTAAACAAGACCCTATCGCAACAAGTAGGGGGAAATTAGACCTTTTAGTAAGAGATAAACCGCTCGATATGAGTTATTTGAGATTTGACAAGAACCTGATGATCAATTTGGACCAGTCATTGCCCAAAGAGATCTTGCGCACCAACCAGTCAGGGGCTTATCACTGCACAACCATTGTGGGTTGCAACACACGCAAGCAACACGGCTTGCTTGTGATTCCCATCCCCGAGCTTGATGACGAGAACCATGTGCTGCTCTCGTCGCTCGACGAGACAGTGATACAGCATGGCGCACCCTTCAACCTAGGCATCCACCGTTACAAAGGCAACTGCTACAGTCCCAACGGACACAAATACATCCGCGAGTATGACTGTGAGAAGCTCCCCACCACCACCTATCGTGTTGGCGGTGTGATATTAAAAAAGGAGAAAGTGTTTGTCACTGGTGAGAACCGCATCCTCATCCGCTACACGCTGGTCGAGGCACACTCACGCACGACCTTGCAGTTCCGCCCGTTCCTGGCGTTCCGCAACGCCAACGACCTGTGCATCGAGAACAGCGCCGCAAGCCGCGACTATGAAGAAGTCACTAACGGCATTGCCACCTGCATGTATGCTGGCTACCCCAAGCTGTATATGCAGATGAACCACAAGCCGAAGTTTGTATTCGACCCGCACTGGTACAAGGACATTGAGTATCAGAAAGACTTGGAGCGCGGCATACCCTACAGTGAGGACCTGTATGTGCCGGGCTACTTCGAGATTGACATCAAGAAAGGCGAGAGCCTGATATTCTCGGCCGGCATCGATGAGGTGAACACCCGCAATCTGACCAAGATGTTTGAGGCTGAGATGAACCCACGCACTCCACGCACCAGCTTCTACAACTGCCTCAAGAACAGCGCCAAACAATTCTATTTGACCAATGAAGACGGACACTATCTGTTGCCAGGCTATCCCTGGTTCCAGGTACGTGCACGAGACCAGTTTGTGGCCTTGCCAGGATGCACCCTGTCGATACACCATCGGCAGGACTATGAGGCCATCATGGACACCAGCCGGCGCGTGATGCTCGACTGGATGCATGAGGGCAAGCTTGACAAGCACTTGAAAGACATCGACCAGCCCGATGTGCCATTGTGGATCATCTGGGGCTTGCAGCGCTATAGCCACGACCAGTCCAACGACATCTGCCGTGAGCGCTATGGCGACTTGATTGCCGAGATGCTCAACTTCATCATCGATGGCAAGCACCCCAACGTCAAGGTGGCACCCAATGGCTTGCTCACAGTCGAGGGAACACGCACACCGATGTCGTGGATGAACTCGACCTATAACGATGGCACTCCCATTGTGCCCCGCACAGGCTATTTGGTTGAGGTCAACGGACTGTGGTACAATGCGCTGATGTGCGCCATCGAGCTCTTTGAGGGCATTGAGGACGCTCAGGCCGATGTGACTCGCTGGCGCGAGGTTGCCGAGCAGGTCAAGAACTCGTTTGTCGAGACCTTCCTCAACGACTATGGCTACCTCTACGACTATGTGTCGGGCAGTTACACCGACTTGAGTGTGCGCCCCAACATGATCATCGCCGCCGGCCTTGACTACTCGCCGCTCGACCGCCGCCAGCGCAAGAGTGTACTTGACGTGGCCACGCGCGAGTTGCTCACGCCCAAGGGACTGCGCACACTCAGTCCCAACAGCTATGGCTACCAGCCCTGGTATTTGGGCAATCCCGAGGAACGCCACAAGGCCTATCACAATGGTCCTGCGCGCCCATGGCTCATCGGTTTCTATGCCAACACCTACATCAAGGTGTTCGGCGTGAATGGCCTGCCGTTCATCGAGCGTATGCTCATCGGCTTTGAGGAGGACATGAAAGAAGGTTGTTTGGGCACATTGAGCGAGCTGTACGACGGCAACCCGCCGTTCATCGGGCGCGGTGCCGTGAGCTATGCCGCCAACGTTGCCGGTGTGGTGCGCATCGTGCGTATTTTCAAGAACTTGAAACTTGTTGATTATTAACTTATAACCCACCGAAAAGAGAATGAAAGCATTAATGTTTGGGTGGGAATTTCCACCCCACATCTTGGGAGGATTGGGAACCGCCAGTTTCGGCCTTACCAAAGGCATGGCCGAGTGTGGCGATATGGACATCACGTTTGTGATACCGAAACCTTGGGGCGATGAGCCCAAGGACTTTGCTCGCATCATCGGTGCCAACACCACGCCTGTGGTGTGGCGCGATGTCAACTGGGACCATGTGAAAGAGCGCATCGGTCATGTGATGGATCCGCAACTCTACTATCAGTTGCGCGACCACATCTATGCCGACTTCAATCACATTGGCACCAATGATCTGGGCTGCATCGAGTTCTCGGGCCGATATCCCGACAATCTGCTTGAAGAAATCAACAACTACAGCATCGTGGCAGGTGTGATAGCCCGCAGTCTAGACTTCGATGTTATCCACTCGCATGACTGGCTCACCTACCCTGCCGGCATCCATGCCAAGCAGGTGTCGGGCAAGCCGTTTGTCATCCATGTGCATGCCACCGACTTCGACCGCAGCCGAGGCAATGTCAACCCCACGGTGTTCAGCATCGAGAAGGATGGCATGAACCACGCCGACCACATCATCACAGTGAGCAATCTCACACGGCGCACCGTCATCGAGAAGTATGGCATCAGCCCCGACAAGGTCACCACGGTTCACAACGCTGTCGAGCCGCTAAGCGAGGAACTGCTCAACGTCGAGGTGCCCCCTAAGCATGACAAGATTGTGACCTTCCTAGGGCCGCATCACCATGCAGAAGGGTCCTGAATACTTTGTCGAGGCTGCTGTGCAAGTGTTGCGCAAGGTACACAACGTGCAGTTTGTCATGGCCGGTGGTGGCGACATGATGGAGAAGATGATTCGTTTGGCCGCCCGCCGCAACATTGCCGACCGCTTCCACTTCGCGGGATTCTTGCGCGGCAAGCAGGTCTACGAGATGCTCAAGGCAAGCGATGTCTACATCATGCCGTCGGTGAGCGAGCCATTCGGCATCTCGCCGCTTGAGGCTATGCAGATGGGTGTGCCGTCAATCATCTCAAAACAGAGCGGCTGTGCCGAGATTCTGGACAATGTCATCAAGGTTGACTACTGGGACACCAACGCCATCGCCGATGCTATCTACTCGATTCTGGAGTATCCCGGCATGTACAAGCAACTGCGCGAGAACGGTCTGGCCGAGGTCAACCAGATCACCTGGGACAAGGCAGGCCAGAAGGTTATCAACATCTATCGCTCTTTAATTAATCATTAAGAATTAATAATTTAAAATTTGCAATTCTTAATTTACAATTCACAATCTACTCACTACCTGCGCTTGGCGCAATCTTAATTCTCACTTTTCAATTAAAATAAGGATGAAAGCAATCTGTTTTTACTTCCAGATACACCAGCCGTTCAGGCTGAAGAATTACCGATTCTTTGACATCGGCAATGACCACTACTACTACGACGACTTTGCCAACGATGACATCATCACGCGCATCGCCCACCGCTCCTATCTGCCGGCCAATGAGATGTTGCTGGAGATGATCAAGGAGAACAAGAAGAAGTTCAAAGTGGCATTCTCGATCAGCGGCATGGCCCTGGAGCAGCTAGAGCAATATGTACCCGAGTTCATCGACTCGATGAAGGAGCTTGCCGCCACAGGCTGTGTCGAGTTCCTGAGCGAGACCTACGCCCACTCGCTGGCCTCGCTGCAAGACCCTGAGGAGTTTGTAGCCCAGGTCAAGGCGCACGACGAGAAGATCTACCAGCTGTTCGGGCAACGTCCTAAAGTACTGCGCAACACCGAGTTGATCTATGACGACGACATTGCGTCGATGGTGCAGGCCATGGGCTTCAAGGGTGCCATCACCGAGGGGGCCAAGCACATCCTGGGCTGGAAGTCGCCCAACTATGTCTACAAGGCCGCAACCGCCCCCAAACTGCGGTTGCTGCTCAAGAACAGCAAGTTGAGCGACGACATCAGTTTCCGGTTTGGCAACACCGACTGGGCTGCCTACCCGCTCACTGCCGACAAGTACATCGGTTGGATTGCCAGTTTGCCCCAAGAGGAGCAGTTGGTCAACCTGTTCATGAACTACGAGACGTTCGGCGAGATGCAGCCTCGCGAGAGCGGCATCTTTGATTTCATGCGCGCCCTACCCCACTTTGCCGCCGAGCAGGACATCCAGTTCTGGACTCCGAGCGAGGTCATCGCCAAGCTCAAGCCCGTGGGCGAGTTGACAGTGATGCACCCCATCTCGTGGGCCGACGAGGAGCGCGACGCCAGTGCTTGGTTGGGTAACACACTGCAGCAAGAGGCCGTCGACAAGCTCTACTCGATCGGCGAGCGCGTGCGTCTGTGCCAAGACCGCCGCATCAAGCAGGACTGGTACCGCCTGCAGACTAGCGACCACTTCTTCTACATGAGCACCAAGCACAACAGCGACGGCACCATCCACTCGCTCTACAGCCCATACGACTCGCCCTACACCGCGTTCACCAACTACATGAACGTGCTGAGCGACTTCATGATTCGTGTGGAGCAACAATATCCCAGCGACATCGACAACGAGGAGCTGAACTCACTGCTGCTCACCATCCGCAACCAGGAGCACGAGATTGAGGAGTTGAAGCGCGAAATCTCGATGATGCGTACCAACCTGGACAAGGACATCACCGGCGACTTTGCCGAGACCCCTCCGGCCGATGCCGAACCAGCCGCCAAGCCCAAGCGCAAGCGTGCGTCCAAGACAGCAGAGGTCAAGGAGTAGACTTTAGACTTTAGACATAAGAACATAAGGATATAAGAACATAAGGATATAAGAAAAAGATGTTGGGTTGGATTGAAAAAATCCAGCCCAACATTTTGCCACTGGGGATGGCACGGCATGACGCAATGCTATTTTTTAGTGATGGTGTGGCGGGTGTGGATGAGTTGGCCGTCGGCAGTGATGCCCTCGATGGTGACGGTGTAGGTCGTACCCTCAAGGTCGTTGGTGTAGAAGTCGAAAGTTGCCTTGCCATCATCGCCCACCTTTACGCTTGGATTCCAGTAGAGCGTGTTGCGCTGGTCAGTTCCAGGCTCGACGCCACAGTCGCCTCGATCGTAGCGTGGTGAGTAAAAATCGGCTGGTTTCTGAAAGCCCAGTGGGTTGATTTTTTGCATAAAGAAATCTTTGTGGGCGTAACTCCAGGGATTGCTGCCATCCTTGGTCTGAATGACCACCAAGCCGCTGTGGCTGCCGAACACCAATGACTGCGTGGGGTCGAGATAGTCTATGCGCTTTACCACATCAAAGGGTATCATGTTCTCGACCATATTAATCAACGGCTCATAAATTTCCACCTCCATGTAGGGAGAACCTTCCAGTCTTTCACTCTGCCCCATTGCATCTTGTGTTGCAATTGATGCTGGACGAGAGTTGTCGACACTATTGAACACCACGCCGTCAATCATAAAAGGCACAATTTTACCATTGGGATTACGCCAGTCACGGGTTCGCAGACAAAAAAGATTGCCGTTGCGGATGAGTATTCCTGGGAATTTCCGGAATACCTCATTATAGGTGGTGATGCTTTCGCTTCGTATTCTATCCTGTCCGATTGACATGCGCGCCATAGCCTCGTAGATGTCTTCGGGCAACTTAACACGATTGGCAGTCACGGTCACCTCCCTCAGGATGATGTTGCGCATACCGTCGATGGTGTTGGCCCGCAGCATCTCGGCATCGATGTAGTCTTCATCGTGGTTCTGCTTGCTCATTAGTGAGACTGGTTGGCGGGTCATGTCAATCGTTGGAAACACTACCGGGTCAATCATGAGATTCATCTCTTTCTTGCCTTTTTTGTTAAACGCCTGCACAACACACCTTGTAGAGTCAGGGAAATTGGCGAGATTTAGAGCAAAGTAGCCCAACGAGTCGGTTTGAGCATATACAGTCCGTCTGATTCCCGGTGCCAAGAGGACAACCGAAGCGTCAGCAAGCGGGCTCTTGCGCCACTCGCTGACCACCCGGCCGCTCACCACCTGCGAGCGCTCGATGGGATACTGTGGCTCGGCCAGATGTCCGCGCAGGGCCTGAGACACGTCGTAGCGCCGCCAGCCCTGCGTCATGAGCAACAGGTCGAGGGCTGCCGCGCGCTGTGGCGAATCGTCGACAAAGTAATAGGCGGGGTTGTTGATGCGGCCAGCCAGCTCGCTCTGCAACAACAGGTCGACACAAATGGCCGAGGCGCTGTCGAGAGCCACCGAGCGGTCGTCGGTCACCGACACGGCATAATCGCCCTGCGGAGCGGCATAGCCTGTGGCGGCTGTGCCCACGCTGACCAGCTCGCGGCTGCCATAGCTGTCCCTGTCGGTCGTTATCGTGGTCTGGCCGGCGGCTCGGCCTCGCGCAAAGAACAGGCGCTCGCTCAGACGGCGCCAACGGTCGTCGAGCAACAGGCACTGAACCACGCCGGCAGGCATCTGACGCGTGTCGAGCGTGAGCTCGCCCTGCCCGACAGCCAGCACGTTGCCACGCTGCTGCACAACGATGATGGCACGCTCGGCATT
>DEKO01000182.1 GCA_002353885.1 Porphyromonadaceae bacterium UBA2720 | reverse complement strand
GCGATGAGCGAGTCCAGCTCCACCAGGCGGGGCAGGTCGGCCTGCTGCTGTCGGCACCCGGCCAACAGCAGAGCGCAAACGCTTATCAAGAGCAACAACATTCGCATAAACAAATTCACGTTTTTAGACTGCAAATATAGTCATTCTTCAACAACCGGCAAAATTTGGCCTGACAAATTTCAGATTGCCCGTCCCTACCGCCAGGACGCATAATCTCACACAGAACACACTGAACCACACAGAATGTTTTTCAGTGTCAGTCACAACAGTTGTTCCCCCTTTAGGGGGCTAGGGGGATAACGGTGTAGCGACCGAGGGGGCTCCCATCTTTTGTCGAGGCGGACGGCACAGGGGTGCCGTCCCTACAGCAGCCTGGCTGCATTATTCATTATACATTATTCATTATGAATTGTGCATTATGCATTATGCATTGTGCTACGCGCTGGTAGTGGGTAGTCCACAACCAGGCTGGGGTTTAGCCGCCAGGCAGCGTTTTTAATTAAGAATTAAAAAAACAACTCAAACAACTTACTCAATCTTAATTCTTTATTATTATAAATTGTTTTAGTTGTTTAAGTTGTTTTCTTTTATTATCTGCTCAACCACGAAGGGCTCGCGAAGCGATTTAAAAGAATGCAGCCAGGCTGGCATTGTGCATTATGCATTATTCATTATGAATTGTGCATTGTGAATTGTGCATTGTGCATTGGTTAATGCTTGCCCAGCATGATGTCAATCACAGCATTGACATCGGCGATGTCCACCACGCCATCGCCTGTCACATCGCACCTCCCCTCTCCCTCCGGAGAGGGGTCGGGGGTGAGGCTTTTGCCCAGCATGATGTCGATGAGGATGTTGACATCACTGATGTCGACCATGCCATCGGCATTGACATCGCCGCGCGTGCCAAGCAACGTCACAAACTGCACATTGCTCATCACCGAACGCGTGTCGTCGACATAGACAGTCTCGACCTTGTAGCGATAGCTGCCACCGGCCACCAGGTTCTCGACCACATAGTGCGTGTCGGTGATGCCTTCGATGGCACGGTCCCACTCATCACCCTGCTCCACCACTGCCAGCAGTGGAGCTTGGGCGTCGGCTGTGATGTCGCCAGCATAGATGCAGATGCTCGATATCGATGGATAGTTAGTACCCTTGAGCACCAACGACTCGACAGGACTGGCATCAAGAACATAGGTATAGCTCGATATGATCGAACCAAAGGTCTGCGTCTGTCGAGCCTCGCTGCCTGTGGCTGTGACCTCGAGAGTGGCACGGCCATAGGTATTGGTGTTGTAAGAGCGACCGGAGACTACGACCGAGATTTTGTCCTTCTTGACAGGCACCTCATAGGTGTCGGTGGTGAGCGAGTCGCCCAGCAGAATCACACCATTGCCAACATAGAACGGACTCGTTGCAGCCCAGCCCGCAGGCAAGTATTCGCTGGCCGCAGCACCACCCAAATCTTTCAACATCGGCACTGAGCCACCATTGGTCACAGCACTCAGATGTCCGAAGTCAACCAACTGAGGCAACTCGGTCAGGTCGGCCCGACGGACATAGTAGGCATAGAGGTTATAACTCTTGACATTCGCCACTGGTGTGGCATCGGTCCAGTCGGCACGGAACGACGTGGCTGTGACCCATGACGGGTCGGCGGCAAGCATCACAGGAGTCTCCGTGACGATGCGCCCTTGCCCTGTCAGCGACACTGTCACCGTATCGACACCCTGGCATGCCACCGTGATGCTGGCACTGTAGCTGGTCACTGCCTGCGGAGCGAAGGTGATGGTCACCAACTGACCCGCTTGCGCCTCGGTGGCCGTCATCTCGCTCTTGTCGATGCTGAACACACCTGCCTCGTCATTGAGGGTGAGCAGCACATTGTTGGGCAAGGCTATGCCCTGAATGTTTAGCGTGGTGGTCTCAGTCTTACCTGCTTGCGCACTGAGCGTCAAGCTGGTGCGAGGCACTATCAACTCGGGATCTGGCGCCTTGACATACCACAACGAGGCTGTGCCGTCGCTGTTGAGCACAATATCGGTCACAGGCTTGTCGAGCGTGCCAGCACCACCGGTCGACGATGCCAGCGAACCATTAGCACGCATGTTCAGCTTCATGGCAGGCTTGCTGGTCGAGGTGAACGCATGATTGGTCTGACCGAAGAGGTCGGTCGACTCGCTGTTGCCGCCGAAGTTGTTGTCAGCTGCCATGACGGTGGCCAGCTGCAGCACCTCGTTGTTGACAGTATTTGACTCCCAGCGGTCGGGGACATAGGTGAAGTGCGTGATCAGCACGCCCTCGTCGGCGATATACTGGTCCCAACCCTGCTTGCGACGGTTCTCGAGGATGAAGTACTCATTCTCGTTCAGGTCACTCACAATCTTGATGGCCTGGTCGCTCTCAAGGCTCTTGGCATTGAACACCGGCAGCGTGTAGTGGGTGTCCTCCTCGGGCTCGATATAGTCAATCCAGTCCATGAAGTTCTTCTCATAGGCGCTATAGCCGATGGGCGTGTCGCCCGAGATGGCACCACCATTGTAGCAACCGCTGTTCATCAGGCTCCAGCCACCCATGCCCGGACGACCGCTGGCATAGGTCGTGCAGTAGAAGTCCGGCAGACCCAGGCAGTGCGAGAACTCATGGCAGAACACCCCGATGCCATCCAGCACGGTGCCATTGTCGCTCGAGCCATAGGTCTCGTTGAACACCGCAAAGCGGTCAACTGTCACGCCATTGCGGTGCCGAGCGCCTGTGCCGTCGCCATAATACTGGCCGGCACTCAGCGACCACTGGCAAGGCCACACAGCCTCGCGCACACTCGACTGAGCCTCGCCCACTCCGGCATACACGACAATGCACACGTCGGCCTCGCCGTCGCCGTCGTTGTCATACTGGCTCCAATCGATGTCGTCGCCAGCCTTGTCGATGGCGTCGCACACCATCAGGGCCACACCCTTGTCGTTGCCCTGGCTGTCGTTGCCGCCGTAGGTGGCACGTGAGCTGGGCAGGTCATAGATGCCATAGATGTCATACTGTGGCGTGTACTTCCCATTGGACTGGTCGGTGAAGTACTGCAGCACACTCTTGGGGTCGGTCTTGTAGTGAGCCTCAAACTGCTCGACCGTGTTGACCATCTGCTTGTCGGTGTACTGCACCAGGATGATGGGCACACGCGGGCTGCCCATGGTGGGCACCTGCGTCTGCCCCACCTTGCGCGGCGAGCGAGCTGCGGCGCGCTTGGCACGTGCTCCAGCAGGCTCAAGGTCGGCTGGCGAAGCCACGCTCGGCATCGAGGCGATAAAGCTCAACTCGTCGGCCGTGCGTCCACTTGGGTCATGCGCCAGAACGCTGCTCACACCTTGCGGGGTCACATAGTGCAGGTCGCCACGCTCGTCCATGTCGACAGGCAAGCCATCTTGTGTGACGTAAAGGTGAAAAAACTCGTCACCCACCTTCTGGACAGTGATTTGCGTCCCGTCCGACTGCGTGAAGGTGTAATATCCAGGTTTGGCCGGCACGGCCATCGCTGCCCACCATGTGGCCAGCACAAGCAATAGCGAGGCAATGATTCTCTTCATAGGTCCATTTGATGATAAAGTAGGTTTTCTCTGATTTAAGGTGCGAAGTTACGAAAAGTCGAGCGAAATGCCAAAAAACTTTTGACATTCCACTCGACACGCCACTTTTCACTCCCCCTTCAGGGGGAGTTTTGGGGGACAATAGAGGCAGCTGACAATGAACACTGAATACACAGAATACACAGAATAATATTATCTTTCCAAATCTGTGAAAATCTGTGTGCAATATCCTGCCTGGTTGAGCTCAGCGAACAACCTTGCAGGTTGTCGACCTGCCGTCGCTGTAGCGGGTCACAACGATGTTCAGCCCGTCGAACGGACGGCTCGACATCTGCCCCATCGGGTTGACGTATGTCACATCCACCACACTGGCAGCATCATCGACAGCACCGATGCCGGTGATGACATTGTCATATTGCTTGGTGACGAGCGTGGGACAGAACACATAGCTGGCTGCATCACGAGCCACGCGGGCACGACCAGGCGCCTGCGACGCGCCATCGACCACATGCACCACACCGGTCAACTGATAGACAGCCTGGTCGACCAATGCGTCTGAGCTCTTGGTGTCGACATGGGTCGGGTCGTAGGCAAACGCGCCACTCAGCCCTGCCGAGTTGTGACCATGTGCGTCACGAGGGGCGGTAATAAACATCTGGCTCGAGGCATCCCACACGGCCCACTGCACGATGCACAGCTCCATGGGCTTGGGCTGGACAAAGAAGTAGGTCTTGCCGTTGACGGGGCTCTCTTGTGTGCCGGCAAAGCTGCTGGGGATGTAGGTGTTGGCCGCGAACTGGCCGTTACCTCTCACCTTGGGCAGCTCACTCACCTCAATCACAGGATTGATTGTGCTGGTCAAGCGGCCCTGGACACCGCTCAACTGGCTGTTCAACAGGTTGCTGGGCACCGACTTCTCGGGCAGCGACAAGGCCACCCAGTGGCTTTGGTCATACTTGTCGGCCGAGCCAAAGCCCGACATCTTCATATAGTCAATCCACGTGTCAGCGCTCATCACATCACGCTCATCATCGACACATCCATTGGCATCTTTGCACATCAGCAGGCCACCCACCTCATCGACGGCTGTCAGGTCAGTGATGACATACTCGTTGTGGGTGTCACCCGACTTCAACAACTCGGCCAGGGTGATGCTGGGCAGTGTCGTCGCCATGCCGGGACACAATATCACACCATTGTCACTCACCGTCTGCATCGCCTTGAAGCGGGCACGGAATGGAGCCACCGACTGGGCCGATGCGCTATAGACAAACTGCGAGCCCTGTGCGTCCATCACATAGCAGTCGGTCTCACTCAGCGGGCAGTAGGTGCCGGCCAGCAAGTAGTTCTTGCCGCTGGTGTAGGCGATGGGCTCGGCCTTGAGCGTCACGTTCTGCGCGCTCCATGTCATCACCTTGCCCGTCATGTCGCGGTCGGTGGCCACAGCCACCAGATAGGGCACATTGGCCTCCAGCTGGCTCACAGCGTCAAAGGTCACCACACCGTCCTCCTCACGCGGGAAGTTGTACACCCAGTAGTCGGTGCCGGCCACCGGTGTGCGGCCGTCAATCTGCACCGTCGTGGCGGCAAACGGCAGCACCATCGTGCTCCAGGCCGCACGCTCGTTGGCTGTGCGCGACTGCGTGAAGGTGCGCCGGTAGGTCACACGGTCGGCAGCAACGCTCTGCGGCACCAGGTAGGGATAGCCGTCCTCGAGCACGATCTCACCGGCCTTCTGGCCTTTGACCACATTCTTGCCACTCAAACTCGAAGGCACATTGGCATTCTCACCCAGGATATAGATTGCGTTGGGATTGGAATTGGGCGTGATGCTGTTCAACGACAGGTTCTCCAGACTCACTGCGGCAGCATCGGCCGGCACAGCAAAGCCCTCGACGGGCTCATAGCCGCTGCGATGCCCATCGGCATCCCACACCACGATGCCTGGCCGGATGTCGTAGTAGACCGACTCGCCCTTCTTGACGATGTTGTCGACGTGCGAGGCATCCTCGTCCATCGGGACACTGTTGCGGGCATAGATGTTCATGGCATAGGTCGACCCGTATGCCAGGTTGTCGAAGTCGAAGTAGTAGGTCTTGGTCTCGCCTGGCTGCAGCGAGATGGTGAGCTGCTGATAGGTCACCATCGAGCCCTTGTGGTTCTCGTCGACAATGAACAGTGGGGCAAGGATATACTTGTTATACTCCTCGGTGGTATTGTGATTGGTGATGGCAGCACTGAAGCGGGCGTGGCTGTCATAGATGATACCATGCACCGGTGTCTCGCCGGCAACGGCCTCGGTGGCAGCATTCTCGGCCTTGATGACCACCGACAGGTCTGACGTGCTGAAGTCGCCACCACCCTCGGCAATGGTCACACTGCCCTCTGCCGACAAGTTCTGGAACGAGCCATAAGAGTCAACCAGCATGATGCGAGTGGTC
Organism: Porphyromonadaceae bacterium UBA2720; assembly: GCA_002353885.1. GTDB lineage: Bacteria > Bacteroidota > Bacteroidia > Bacteroidales > Muribaculaceae > Sodaliphilus. The sequence goes on along the minus strand of DEKO01000182.1, from coordinate 10,001 downwards.
TTGGTACCTGCACTCGCTGGAGTGATGTTAAAAGTGACCGTCTTCTCTTCTCCTGCCGGTATCTCAGCTTGAATAACCGAGGTGTAGGCCGAATACTCATCCAACTGTTGCCCACCAAAGTCCAGATAGAGGTCGCCGAAATAGCGGTCTACACTGTTGTTCTTGATGGTGGCATGCACTTGCTCTTTGACACCCACCTTCTCGCCACCGGTGAACTCCCAACCAATGACAGTGAGGTCAATTAGTGGATGGTTCTTTGGCACCACATAAGCTTTACTAAGGTCCACTTCAAGATAGTAGCGATCGCTTTCTTTCATCGGTTTCCACTCGCTGGAGCCTTCCACCTGATACATGCCCACCAAGTGATAGGTACCCGTCAAACCGGCACCAAACTTGATGATATTTGATGCGTTTTGCGCAATACCCTGACCAAACTGAGTGGTTTCGCCCGATGCCGATGTGGTCACAGCCATATAAATGTTTGATGCTGAGTTGGGAAGCACCGTGTAGGTGCCATCAGCGGGATTATACAATCCCAATGCTACCTTGAACTTCTTGCCGGTGCCAGAATGGTCAGAGTAGCTCACCTTGACAATCTTACTCTTGTAGATCTTGCATGCCTCTGACACGCTACCGCGGTCCCATGCGCTCGGGCCACTGATATTGGTGGCCGTGAGCACAGGCTCCTCGGTCTCATCGTCACCGCTCGAACTGCCGCCGGGCGTGGCGGTGCCGGGGATGATGTTGTAGATGATGTTCTGCTTCATGTTGTAGCCCTCGCTGCTCGACGAGCCACCGATGCCACTGGCACTGGGGTTCATGATGGCTAGCTGGAAGTAGCCGTTGCCCATGCCACCCCAACCCCAGTTGATGTGGAAGTAGTCGCCAGCCTCAAAACCATCGCACACAAACGAGTGACCGCCACCACTACCGGCTGTGCCGTTATAAATCATCGGGCGGCCGGCGGCCAGCTCACTGTACACCAGGTCGTCCCACGACTGCTGCGTGTAGTCGTTGCGGAAAGCAATCTTCGAGCCATAGCCAAAGTAGGTGAACCCCTTGGGGATGTCGTCGGTATAGGCTCCAGACGCCGACGTGCCATACTGCATCTTGACCGAACAACCCACATAGAACATCAAGCGGGCCACAGCATCGGTGTAGACCTGGTCTTCGGCACCGGTGTAGGTGTCGCGCATGTGTTCCCAGTCAAGCGTGGTCACGGGCAGCGCGTCCATCGTCTGGGTGGCGTAGTTGTAGTTGCCGTCGCCATAGGTGAAGCTATAAGACGGTATCTCGGCAAGCGTCTGAGCAGGTTGCTTGTAGAAGTTCATAATCTGGGCCATGGCGGTAGCCACACAACCCGTGTAGGCCAGTTCGTAGCCGTCCTCCTCGTTGTCCGAGATCATGAATTGCGGGCACTGGTTCCAGTAGGGAGTGGCCTGGTCCCACTTGCTGGTGACGAGCGGAGCAATGGAGTTGCGCGTGTTGACCGTTGCTGTGCGACGCGGGGCGGCCAGACGGCTGGCGGCATCGGCATCGGTCAGCGTGGCGAGCTCCTTGAGCTGCTCAGCGTAGCTGTCCAGCATCCACTGCATGTTGCTCGGCACACGGCTGGCATCGAAGTGACCCTCGGTCGAGTAGCCTAGGATGGGCGTGGTGCGGTCATCGCCCGAGACAATGACAAAACCATTGTCCTGACCCACATTGAACACATAGTAGTAGCCCAGGTCGGCAACTACCTGCATGGCGGGAGTTTGGGCTCCCACACGCAACGCGCCCGAAGCACCTTGCTGCTGCAGCACAAACTCTGCAGCATGCCGCTGAGCCTGTTCACGAGTGACCGGGGCTGCCCCAGCCACAACAACAAATACCAGCATCGCGCTGATAATCAATAGTTTCTTAAACATCTGCTTTATCCTATTTTATGGTTTAGAAGGCTAGTTAACAGAAATTGGATGCAAAAATACGCAAAAAGTTGGATAGCATTAGAAGCAACCTCAACAAATATAACGAAACCTGATATCTAAAAAGCAGACGCGCAAAGCATCATCATGCTCTGCGCGTCTGAACTTGACACATCGACCTCGAGGAGGCACAACGCTAATCGCGTTTTTGCAACTCGGTGGCGGATGGCACAGGGAGGGAGTAATGAAGGTTAAGGGTTAGGGGTTAAAGTTGTTGTTACAACCTGCTACCACAACCCTAACCTCTACCCTCTACGCTCTAACCTCTACCCTCTAAATTACCTTTTGTCCAGGCGGACGGCACAGGGGGGCCGTCCCTACAGCAGCCTGGCTGCATTATTCATTATACATTATTCATTATGAATTGTGCATTATGCATTGTGCATTGATTAACGCTTGCCCAGCATGATGTCGATCACGGCATTGACATCGGCGATGTCCACCGTCTGGTCGCCATCGGTCACATAGGCGCGGCCATCATAGGCATCAGCATTGTCCTTGCCCAGCATGATGTCGATGAGGATGTTGACGTCGCTGATGTCGACTGAGCCGTCGCCATTGACGTCGCCACGCAGAGCAGGAGGTGCAAGCAGGACCACAGTCTCAACGTTGCTCATGTCGCTGCGTGTGTCGTTGACATAGATGGCCTCGACCTTGTAGGTGAACGTGCCACCGGCCAGCAGACTGTCGACCACATAGTGGGTGTCGGTGATACCCTCGATGACGCGAGTCAGCTCATCGCCAGTCTCAACCACTGCCAGCAGTGGTGCATCGGCCTGGACATTGACATCGCCGGCATAGACCTTGATGCTCGAAATCTGGGGATAGTTGGTGACGGTAAAGGTCAGTGACTCGGTCGACGAGGCATCCACCATCAGGGTGTACTCACTCATGGCGTCGGTAGTGGTCACCTGGTCAGAGGTCTTGCCACTGGCAGTCAAGAGCTGCATGGTTGATGACCCATACTGGCTAGAGTTGTAGGACTGGGCATTGACCACAACCGAAATCTTGTCGTAGCCCTCAGGCAGCTCATAGGAGCGTGTGGTGAGGTTGCTGCCTGCGATGATGGCACCATCGGTGACATAGAGTGTGCTGCCGCAGCCCCAACCTTGAGGCAGGAAGTTGCTGGCCTCCTCGGCAACGTTGCGCAGGGTGGTCCACCACCAGTAGGTCTCGGTCTGCTCGGTCAGCGACGAGAAGTCGGCATCCTCAAGCAATTGCGGACCAACGATGGGTTTGACATAGTCGACATAGAGCGTGTAGCTCTTGACGTTCTCGACCGGGCTCTCATCGGTCCAATCGGCACGGAACGAGGTCTGGGTGACATAGGCTGTGTCGGCAGGATGCATCACCGGAGTCTCCGACTCGATGAGACCCTCACCTGTCAAAGCCACGGTCAGGGGCTCAACGCCCTCGCAAGCCAGCGTGATAGTACCGCTATAGTTGCCCATCTCCTGCGGGGCGAAGGTGACTGTGACAAGAGCACCCTCCATTACCTCGGCTGGGGTGATGGCTGCCTTGTCGAGGCTGAACACGCCGGCGGGATCATTGAGCGTGAGTTCCAAGTCCTGTGACAGCCCCTTGCCGGTGACCTCAAAGGTGGCCGTGCGCGACTTGCCCTTGGGGGCACGAAGCGCGAGTTCATCGGGCGAAACATGCAAATCTGCCTTGATATACCACAACGAAGCGCTGCCATCGCTGTTGAGCACAATCTCTGTGACCGGCTTGTCGAGCGTGCCAGCACCGCCGGTCGACGAAGCCAGCGAACCATTGGCCTGCATGTTCAACCGCATGGCCGGGGTGCTGTTGGGCGTAAACTCGTGCTTGGTCTCGCCGTAGAGATCGGCATTTTCAGAGTAATCGCTAGATGTGTTATCGGCAGGGATAATGGTAGCCAATTGCAAGACCTCATTATTGACCGTGTTGGCCTCCCAACGACTGGGCACATAGGTGAAGTGCGTGATCAGCACACCCTCGTCGGCGATATACTGGTCCCAGCCTTGCTTGCGGCGGTTCTCGAGGATGAAGTACTCGTTCTCGTTCAGGTCGCTCACAACCTTGATGGCTTGGTCGCTCTCAAGGCTCTTGGCATTGAACACGGGCAGGGTGTAGTAGGTGTTGGGAACGGGCTCGACATAGTCAATCCAGTCCATGAAGTTCTTCTCATAGGCGCTATAGCCGATGGGCGTGTCACCACTCACCGAGCCGCCGTTGTAGCAACCCGAGTTCATCAGGCTCCAGCCACCCATGCCGTAGCGACCGCTGGCGTAGGTCGTGCAGTAGAAGTCGGGAAGACCCAGGCAGTGCGAGAACTCGTGGCAGAAGGTGCCGATGCCGTCCATCGTCGTACCACTATCACTCGAACCAACTGTCTCGTTGAACACGGCAAAGCGGTTGATGACCACACCATTGCGATTGCGCGGGCCCGTACCATCGTTCCATTCCTGGCCCGAAGCCAGGTCCCACTGACAGGGCCAGATGGTGCTGCGCGAGGCACCCTGCGCCTCGCCCGGACCAGCATAGACCACGATGCACACGTCGGCCTCGCCGTCGCCGTCGTTGTCATACTGGCTCCAGTCGATGTCGTCGCCAGCCTTGTCGATGGCATCGCACACCATCAGGGCCACACCCTTGTCGTTGCCCTGGCTGTCGTTGGCTCCATAGGTCGAGCGCGAGCTAGGCAAGTCATAGATGCCATAGATGTCATATTGCGGAGTATACTTGCCGTTTGACTGGTCGGTGAAGTACTGCAGCACACTCTTGGCGCCGGTCTTGTAGTGGGCCTCAAACTGCTCGACAGTGTTCGACATCAGCTTGTCGGTGTATTGCACTAGCAGGATGGGCACGCGAGGGCTGCCCATCGTGGGCACCTGCGTCTGGCCCACCTTGCGAGGGGCGCGGGCTGCGGTGCGACGAGCTTTGTGCTGCGGAGTCTCGATGGCCTGCATGCGAGTTGTCTGCTGGGCAATGAAGCTCAGCTCGGCGGCGGTGCGGCCACTCTGATTGTGCGCCATCACTTGGCTCATACCGTTCTGAGTCACATAGCGGAAGTCGCCACGATCGTCACGGTCGACGGGCAGACCATCTTGTGTGACAAAGTAGTGGAAGAACTCATCGCCCATCAGCTGGACGGTGATTTGCGTGCCGTCGCTCTGGGTATAGGTGACAAAACCTGGTTTGGCAGGTACGGCCATTGCTGCACACCACGCGAGCAATAGGCCACTGGCTAAAACTAGAAATTTCTTCATAGGTAATGGTAATGTTTTTAGTTGCTTCAGATAATGCGCAAAAGTAGAAAAAAAGTCACACAATCAAAGCAATATCCACAAAATGAAGCTCTTTTTTATCGTTTTTTGTGATTTTACCCCTATTCTTGGGCATTTCACTGACCAAGCAATGACTTTAGAAGCCATGGATAATCAGACCCAGGTTCCAGCGGTTCTTCAGCTCGGGACAGTAGCCGCAATTGAACACCGACTGAGGCGCATAGCGGAAGTAGACACCCATGCTCTTGAAACTGGCAATGGCCATGACATCAAACGACACCTTGCGCTGGTGCAACCCATGGGTCGAGGTTTTAAAGTCGGTCTTTTCAATACTGAAGCGGTTTTCCAAGTTGGCATAGTAGTTCCAGTTCATCACACCGGCCACCGCCAAGTTGACGTGCTGGGCGATGCGCTGGTTGAACATCAGCGGAAACTGCAGCGAACGCATCACCAGGTTGGAGTGACGCCCCTTGAACTCGCCCAACTCACTGAGGTCGCTTACGCCCACATGGCCATCATCGCTCTTGCCCCACAGATAGGGGCTCTTCATGCAATAGAATGCCCAGTTGAATCCCACACCCAACGACACGCGCGACCGATTGCGGTTGAAGTTGTAACCGGCACCAATCAGATTGAGGATACCGGCCTCGTAGGTGTGCTGGCGGATATAGGGCTGGGCGGCTGCATTGACTCCGGTATGGCCCCAGCCAACATACACGTCGCTCAAGAACAGCTCGAAGTGCGAGTCGGTGCGGTCGGGGTCGCAACGCTTGAACGGGTGACCAAATGTCACGTTCGTGTTCTCGGTCTGAGTGGCCGTAACCGTCCCATCGGCATCTTGCTTGACACGATACTCATAGTTGTAGTCGTCATCGTTCTGCAAGCCATTGACACGCATACGGATGTCGCCACGCTTCTCGGTGATGACCACCTGCTTGGCATTGTTGATCACCTTGACGGTGTCGCCCAGTTCACTGCCCTGAGCCACCACGATGGCCGATATGGCCATCACAATTGATAACATTCTTTTCATACCTTATTTATTTTTATATTTAACTTTCTAAAGTAGTGATGTAGTAGTGTAGTAAGGTAGTAAAGCCGTTACATGATGGTGGCGGTAGGGACACGGCATGCCGAGACCACTGCCAAATTTTGAAGAGATCTACTCTCTACCCCCTAATCTCTACTCTCTACTCCCTACTCCTCAAGTTTTTGAACTCAAAAACTTGAAATACTTACCTATTACAAAAAAACCTGGCCTCAAAAGAGCCAGGTATGGTGAAGTGGTACCTCCGGGAATCGAACCAGGGACACGCGGATTTTCAGTCCACTGCTCTACCGCTGAGCTAAGGTACCATGTTTTGTTTTGCGGGTGCAAAATTACAACGACTTTTTGAACTGACCAAATTTTTTGCCGAAAATTTTCAAAAAAACGTCATAAACGCCCCTTTTTGTGCTCTTTTAGGCACCAAACAACATCCATTTGACGAAAATTGTGTACTTTCGCACCGTTTTTCGCCAGGCGGTGTAAACCACCGCCACCCGAGCGAGTCTAAAGGTGAGATCTATTAATTGTTCGAGTCTGGTTGATTCGGGCTGTCGAGCAGATATTTTGCCAATCTGCGCGACACTATAGCGGGCTACAGGTCAAGCTATTGGTAAAAAACATACCAACAAGACGAAACAATAGGACCGAAACAAAACATAACATTTTGCAATTTTTAGAACCCACCTAAACAACATCCAAGGCGCAAAACTATGGAGCAAATCTTGCAATATGTGTGGCAACACAGGCTATGGCGAAACGAGGACATGGTGACCAATGACGGACGCCGTGTGCGAGTGCTTGACCCTGGACTGCTCAACACCGACGCAGGACCAGACTTCTTCAACGCCAAGGTCGAGATTGACGGACAAGTGTGGGTGGGAAATGTCGAAATACATGTCCGTGCCACCGACTGGCGGCGACATCGACACGACACCGACACGGCTTACGACAGTGTCATCCTCCATGTCGTACAACTGGATGATGCACCTGTCTATCGAACCAACGGCGAGCGCATACCACAAGTGGTGCTCGACTGCTCGCCACGATTTGCCGAGAGGCTGCAACAGTTGGTCAATGACCGAACTGTACTGCCCTGTGCATCGCAGCTGCCTAGCGTGCCAGCCATCGTGGTCACCGAGTGGATACAGGCATTGGCATTTGAGCGACTACACAGCAAGGTCGACAGGATTGCCACGTTGCGAGACAGCTTTGCCGGAAGCTGGGAGGATGTGTGCTATGTCATGCTGGCAAGGACACTGGGATTCGGACTCAACAGCGACGCACTCGAACGCCTGGCACGACGCACTCCGCTCAGGCTACTGCACAAACACAGCGACTCTATCCTCCAACTCGAGGCGCTGTTGCTGGGACAGGCGGGACTGCTTGACGCCAACAAGGCCAACTCAGACAAATATGTCGAGCAGCTCACACGAGAATATGCTTTCCTGGCCAACAAGTTCTCGCTCAAGCCCATGGAACCTGAAGCGTGGAAAATGTTCCGCATACGACCACAGGCTTTTCCACACAGGCGCATCGCACTGCTGGCACACTATGTGCACGACGGCTTCAACCTCATGCACAGCATCCTCGAGGCACAGGGCGAGAAACAACTCAGACAGCTCTTCCAGGTAGAGCTCACCGGATATTGGGAGCGACACTACACCCTGGGAAAAGAAGCACCCACCGCTACGCGGGCACTGTCTAACGCCAGCATCGACATTGTGCTCATCAACCTGGTGGCACCGCTCTACTATGCCTACGGCTCACTCACGGGAGACTATCTCATGACCGACAGGGCAATAGAGCTGCTCGAGTCGCTCAAACCCGAGAACAATGCCATCGTCGCACAGTTTGTCCATGCTGGATTGCGATGCGACGACGCACTCACATCGCAAGCGCTCATACAATTGCGCAAGGCCTACTGCGAACCGCGCAAGTGCATCTACTGCCGCATCGGACACCGCCTGCTCGCCGAAGCGGCACACAAATAGTTTATAGTTAACAGTTCAAAATATCGTATGAAAAGATTCATCATCATCGCTGCAGCCATGGCACTCATGGCAGGACAGCAAGCAACGGCACAGAAGGTTGTGCCCATCAAGTATGGCAACATGGACCACTGGGTGACACGAGTCATCAAGGAGAGTGGAATCATCGGAGGACAGACCAAGCACGTCTATGAAATCGGTCCGACACAGACCATCAACGGAGCTAAGGCATACACCAACCTCGGAGGGTCGCCATGGGGGTCGAGCAACGTCTACGCCAAGGTCATGGGTGTGGTCAAGACCAGCAATGCGGTCTTCCCTGACACACACGGCAGTGGCAAGTGCGCCAAGCTCACCACCACACTCGAGCACGTCAAGGCTGTGGGTATCATCAACATGGATGTGCTGGTCAGCGGATCCATCTTCCTCGGACAGATGATGGAGCCACTGTCGAGCACTAAGAATCCCTACAGCAAGATGGAGATGGGAATACCCTACACGCAGCGGCCCAAGTACCTGCAATTTGACTACAAGCTCAACGCACCTGCGGGCGACCGAACATACAGCAGCGGATTCGGAGCCAAAAAGACCATTCGAGGACGCGACTATGCCGAGGTGTTCATCATCTTGCAAAGGCGTTGGGAAGACAGCAAGGGACACCTACACGCCGAGCGCGTAGGCACGGGGCGCCAGCGCTTTGGACACTCGACCAACTGGGTAACAGGCCACCGCATCCCCATCTGGTATGGCGACATCACACATCACGCTGGCTATCAGAGCTACATGGGCCTGATCAATGGCGAAAAGTCCTACTATGCACGCAACAGCAAGGGCAAAATGGTCAAGTGCCCCGAGGAGAAGTGGGCCGACGCTAATGCCAAACCCACACACATGCTGCTCATGGCTAGCAGTGGATGCGGAACTGCCTACGTCGGAACAGTGGGCATGACACTGTGGGTCGACAACTTCGCACTGGTCTTCTAAGCCCCAAAAAAGCGGCCAAAAGCAACTCGGGTGCTCAATCGATTGAGCACCCGAGTTTATTTTACAGTTCTAGGTCGATGTTGAACTGCTCATGCCAGGGCAGGCCTTGCTTGGCCACCTCGTCCAGGAACGGGTCGGGATCAAACTCCTCGACATTGTGCACACCAGGCTTGACCCACAAGCCCTTGAGGAACATCATGGCGCCAGTCATGGCGGGTACACCCGTCGTGTAGCTCACGGCCTGCATGCCTGTCTCCTCATAGGCTGCATGGTGGTCGCAGTTGTTGTAGATATAATAGGTGAGCGGCTTGCCGTCCTTGCCGATGCCGCTGATGCGACAACCGATGGACGTCTGGCCCTGATAGTTCTCGCCCAAGTCTTGCGGATTGGGCAATACGGCCTTGAGGAACTGCAAGGGCACAATCTTGACGCGGGCGGTGCCACTGCCATCGGCCAGGGGAGCCTCATACTCCACCTCGTCGATGCGGCTCATACCGATGTTCTGAATCACATCCAAGTGTTTCAGATACTGCTCACCGAAGGTCATCCAGAACCGAGCACGCTTGATGGTCGGATAGTTGATGACAAGCGACTCGATCTCCTCGTGGTGCAACAGGTAGCTCTCACGTGGACCAATGCCCGGATAGGTCAGAGGCTGATGAATCTCCAGTGGCTCGGTCTCCACCCACTGCCCGTCTTGCCAGTACAGACCCTTCTGCGTGATCTCACGGATGTTGATCTCGGGGTTGAA
>DEKO01000146.1:4347-9970 GCA_002353885.1 Porphyromonadaceae bacterium UBA2720 | reverse complement strand
GCACTTGCTATTAGAATTCACGTATAGCTGAATGTTCCACGCCCCAAAAGTTATTAACAATCTGTGTGACTTATCAACATTTCAATGTATTTAACGGATTTTTTGGCCAATGTTCCACGAAAAAGCATTTCCTTTGCACCCGTGAAACAATTTTCGTGACTTTCTTATGGGAAAAACAATAGCAATAGCCAACCAGAAAGGTGGCGTGGGCAAGACAACCACAGCCATCAATCTGGCCGCATCTCTAGCCATGAACCGCAAGCGTGTGCTGCTGATTGATGCCGATCCGCAAGCCAACGCGACATCTGGCCTGGGCGTTGAGTCCAAGCAGATGACTTCGACCATCTATGAGTGTCTGGTCGACGACTACCCCATGCACAGTGCCGCTGTGGCCACTTGTGTCGACCAGCTGAACATCGTCGGGTCGCGCATCGACCTGGTGGGTGCCGAGCTTGAGCTCATCAACAAGGCCGACCGTGAGAATGTGCTCCGTCGCTCGATTGACGATGTCAAAGAGGCATACGACTATATCTTGATTGACTGTAGCCCTTCGCTGGGGCTAATCACAGTCAATGCGCTCACTGCAGCCGACAGTGTCATCATTCCTGTGCAGGCCGAGTACTTTGCCCTTGAGGGCATCAGCAAGTTGCTCAACACGGTGCGCATCATCAAGTCAAAGCTCAACCCTGACCTGCGCATTGAGGGCTTCCTGCTCACGATGTATGACGCGCGTCTGCGCTTGGCCAACCAGATCTATGAGGAGCTGAAGAGCCACTTTGGCGACATGGTGTTCAACACCGTGATTCCTCGCAACATCAAGCTTAGCGAGGCACCCAGCCACGGGCTGCCAGCCATCCTCTACGACGCCAGCAGCCGCGGAGCCACCAGCCACATGCAGTTGGCCAAGGAACTCATCACCCGGGGACGACACAAGGGATAGACGTTAGACTATAGACGTTAGTTTTTAGCAAACAGGTAGCGATGCGGCGTGCCACGTGAACAGCCACAACAGCGTGACGCCTTAACTCCATTTAACTACTTAACTACTTTTTTAGACAGATGAAACGCAATGCACTGGGCCGTGGACTCGACTCGCTCATCTCGATGGACGACATCCAGACGGGCGGCTCATCGGCCATCAACGAAATAGCCATCGCGCAGATTAGTCCAAACCCCGACCAGCCGCGTCACTCGTTCGACGAGACGGCCCTTGAGGAGTTGGCCTCGTCGATTCGCGAGCTTGGCATCATCCAACCGCTGACCTTGCGCAGCATTGGACCGAACCAGTACCAGATCATCTCGGGCGAGCGCCGCTACCGCGCCGCCAAGCTGGCCGGGCTGGAGAGCGTACCCGCCTATGTGCGCACGGCCGGTGACAGCGAGGTCACCGAGATGGCTCTGATTGAGAACATCCAGCGTGAGGACCTCAATGCCATCGAGATTGCCCTCACCTTCCGCAAACTCATTGACCAATACAACCTGACTCAGGAGCGTCTGAGTGAGCGCATCGGCAAGAACCGCGCCACCATCGCCAACTTTCTGCGTCTGCTCAAGCTGCCCGCTGAGGTACAGCTGGGCCTGCGCGACAAGGCGGTCAACATGGGCCACGCTCGCGCACTGCTGTCGATTGACAAGCCTTCGCTGCAGCTCAAGCTCTATAACGAGACATTGAAGAAAGGGCTGTCGGTGCGTCAAGTCGAGCAGCGCGCCAAGCAATATCAGCAGGCCGACGCATTGGGCGAGGACATGCCCGAAGTACCCGCCAAGCGCAAGCCTGCCCGCGACTATGCCATCTTGCAGAAGCACTTGACCGGTGCCTTCGGTGTGCCCGTCAAGGTCAGCTGCAATGCCCTAGGCAAGGGCAAGATAGCCTTTGCCTTCAGCAACACCGAGCAGCTGGAGCGAATCATCACCCTGTTTGACCAACTCAAGAGCAAGTGAGGTCGTCTGTCACATACCGCCACAGCTGGCACAGGCTGATGCTGGTGTGCCTGTTGGCCGTGTGTCAGCTGGCCATGCATGCCAGCACCGACACCACTCAGGTGGTGCGCCGTCATCGTGTGCGCACACCGGTTGTCATCCCTGACGACAGCACAATTCGCCGAGTCACGGTGGTCGATCTTGCCGGCGACACGCTGCACTTTGCCAGCGCCGACTCGCTGCGTGGTGTCGAAGGCATCGAGCTGTTGCCCGACACCACTGCCTTCACCTCGCTGGGCCGGGTACGCGTGTTTAACCCCGACCCGCAGCGTGCCCTGTGGTTATCGGCCCTCTGCCCTGGTCTAGGGCAAGCCTACAACCGCCGCTACTGGAAGCTGCCCATCGTCGTGGGCGCATTTGTGGGCTTGAGCTATGGCACAGCTTGGAACAACCGCATGCTCAGCGACTACAGCCGCGCCTATCGCGACGCGATGGACAACGACCCTGACACGCGCAGCTATATGGACTTCTACCCGCCCACGGTTAAGGAGAGTGACCTGGACATGTCCTGGCTGCAGAAGTCGTTGCGCAACAAGCGCAACTACTACCGTCGCTACCGCGACATCTGCATCATCGGCATGGTGGCTGTCTATCTGATTAACATTGTCGATGCCTATGTTGACGCGTCGCTTGCTCACTTTGACATCTCGCCCGACCTGTCGATGCAGGTCAAGCCCGCAGTGATGACGACCCCCCAACCCACCTCCTCGCCCCTGCGAGCCTCTGTGGGTCTGCAATGCGCGTTTAGTTTTTAGACGTTAGACGTTAGTTCGAATGTTCGAGTAATCGAATGATCGAACAGTCGAAACTCGCAACCCGAAACTCTTAACTCGAAACTAGAATAAAGAAATATGAGACACTATCTGACACTACTCAGCGCGGCACTGGTTGTGATGGCGACCTGGGCCGGCCCACGCAACAACATCCTCACGCTCAAGCAGTCGATTACCGACAACGACATCGTCTTCCCCGAGAGCTTCGAGACCGACACTCACGAGATGATGCAAAACTGGTATCTGCAGAACTACACCATTCTCGACTCCGACGTTGAGAACAAGGCTGTGGGCGAGGTGAGTGACGAAGAGTACATCAAGCGCCTGGCAGCGATGCCAACTGTCATCGAGATGCCTTACAACCAAGTCGTGCGCAGCTACATCGACCGCTATGTCAAGCGCAATCGCACACTGGTCGAGGAGATGCTGGGCATGAGCCTCTACTACATGCCCATCTTTGAGCAAGCACTGGAGAAAGAAGGCCTACCACTCGAGCTCAAATATCTGCCTGTGATTGAGAGCGCCCTCAACCCCAACGCCGTCTCGCGCGCTGGTGCCGCAGGCCTGTGGCAATTCATGGTGGGCACCGGCAAGGGCTTGGGCCTCGAGGTCAACTCGCTGGTCGACGAGCGTCGCGACCCCTACCGCTCTTCGGAGAAGGCTGCCGCCTTCCTCAAAGACCTGTACAGCATCTACAACGACTGGTCCCTGGCCATCGCAGCCTATAACTGCGGCCCCGGCAACGTCAACAAGGCCCTCAAGCGCGCCGGCGGCGAGAACAAAGACTTCTGGGAGATCTATGACTACCTCCCGCGCGAGACACGCGGCTATGTGCCCGCCTTCATCGCAGCCAACTATGTGATGACCTACTTCAAGCGCCACAACATCAGCCCGGGTCTGGCCCGCAAACCCCTCATCACCGACACCGTCACCATTAACAACCGTGTGCACTTCGGCCAGATTGCCCACGTGCTGAACATGCCCATCGAGGAGATTCGCATCCTCAACCCGCAATACCGCCAGGACGTCATTCCCGGCAACACCCACCCCTACACCCTGTGCTTGCCCTCGCAGCAAGTCTACAGCTACATCATGAGCGAGGACAGCATCCTGGCCTACCACTCCAGCGCCTACAACCACCGCGAGGTCGTCGAGCCTGGCCAGTCGCAATCCTCGTCCTACGACAACGATGACGATGACGACATCGCCTATAGCCCCGAGAGCCGCCACAGCCAGCGGAGCAAAGCCAATGCACAGGCAGCCGCCACGGCACTGACCGCCAGCGAGGGTGAGCCCGAGCACGTCAGCCAGGCACAGCCCGACGATAGCGAGAACCAACAAATCAACGAGGTCAAGCAGATTGAGAAAGCGGCAGCCGAGTCACGCCGTCAGGGCCCGCAGAAGGTGCACGTCGACACCCCCAAGCCCGCTCCCAAGGTCGAGAAGCCACGACAAGAGCAACGCCAAGAGTCGCGCCAATGGCAGAAGCGCAACGAGCGCTATGCCGACAAGCGCAGCAAGAAGGGCCACAGCCAAGAAGAGACTTACAAGCAGTCGCGCAGCAGCAGCAAGCGCGGCGACAGCGCCAAGCGCGGCCGTCATGCCAAGGTCGACAAACCTGCCAAATCTGCAGCTCCCGCCGAGTATAACATCAAGAAGGGTGAGTCGCTGAGCGAGATTGCCGAGAAGACCGGCACCACCGTCAGCGCCCTGCGCAAGGCCAACGGCATCACCGGCGACAAGATCAAGGCCGGTGACAACCTCAAGATTCCCGGCAAGGGCGGCAAGGCCAGCAGCAAGAAGCAAGCTGCCAGCAAAGGCAAAGCCGCAGCCAAGGACAGCAAGGCCAACACCAAGTCCAAGGGCAAGAAAGGCAGAAAATAACGCCCACCAGGAACAAACTACAAAAATGCGGAATACACCGATTGGCGTATTCCGCATTTAATTTAGTCCTCAGCCTGGTCTGTCCTATTCCTAACGTTTATCGCACTCTCCACCAGCCGCTTGTAGACCGACAGTGCAACACCGAACTACCAAAATCGTCGGTTCGTCAACAAACGAGTTTTCAAATACCTGTTGTTTGCATGATATCAGAAAAAAATTGTACTTTTGCGGCGACTAAATGAGACAGATGATGAAAAGAATCTTACTTGCAACGACAATGATGATGATGGCAGTGGCCAGTTGGGCAGCACTGCGTGGCGATGTTGACGGCAATGGCATGGTGGATGTAGCCGATGTCAATGCGGTGATCAATGCGATGCTCGGTAAAGGCACTGGAAGCCTGTCACCATCGGCATGCGACATTAATGGCGACGGGATGGTGGACATCAGCGACGTGAACCTGGTCATCGACATCATGCTGGGCAAGGTAGTGCCCGAACCCCAACCCGAGCCAACGGGCTACGACTATGTGTGGGACACGACCACGCTTCCCGAGATCCACATCACGGTGAGCCTGGAGGAGTGGAACCGACTGCTGCAACTCTACGACGCTGATTCGCGCACCAGCGAGTATATCATGGCTGACCGGTTTGACTTTGTCCAACGGGGCGACACGACCAGCATTGCCGACGCCGGACTGCGCATCAAGGGCAACACCTCGCGGCGCCGTCCCGAGGGCAACCCTGGGCAGATGCATCAGGCCGGCCAGACCGACTGGCACCACTTCCATCTGGGCATCAACCTGCGCAAGTACAACAAGGACGAGGAGCACACCATCCAGGGCGTGCGTAAGCTTCACCTCAAGTGGTTCAAGGACGATGCAGCGTATGTGCGCGAAGTGTTCTGCTACGACCTATTCGGCCGCGCGGGAGTGTGGACCGCGCCGCGCAGCCACTACTGCCGCCTGTGGCTCAAGGTGCAAGGCG
>DEKO01000146.1:0-4320 GCA_002353885.1 Porphyromonadaceae bacterium UBA2720 | reverse complement strand
GGTGTCTATGAGCTCAACGAGCCGGTCGATGAGAATTACCTCAAGCAGCGCAACGACTCGCTGCACTTCGGCTCACACCAGGGCAACCTGTGGAAGTGCAAGTATGCCAGCCACCCGGCCAGCCTGACCGACCCCTACAACGGCGACTACTGGTATGACGACGACAGCAACACCGACCACACCTACACGCTGCAGACCAACACCAAGCGTTTCGATGACGCTAAGGCTCAGTTCATCGACTTCCAGCTCAAGCTGAACGGCAAAGGACGTGAGAGCTTCTATACCTGGATCAACCAAGTGTGCGATGTCGACCTGCTGCTGCGCACCTACGCCGCGAGCGTAGCCGTGGGCATGTGGGACGACTATTGGAACAATGGCAATAACTACTACCTCTACTTCACCACCGAGGATTTGTTGGACTACAAGGTCTACTTGCTGCCTTACGACTACGACAACTCGCTGGGTACAAGCCTACAGTGCGGAGTTCAGAACGATGCCGGCCGGCAAGACCCGCTGCACTGGGGCCAGGACGGCAACCCGCTCATCCGGCGGTTGCTCGAGTATGACGACTTCAAGGCCAAGTATCTGCAATATCTGCGCGAACTGGTCGACCCTGAGCGCGACCTGATGCACTACCTGGATGCCAAAGACCGCATCGAGGCTTGGCATGAGATGATTGCCCCATATGTGGCCAACGACACAGGTGAGGACATGGAGATCATGGACCAGCCCGCCTGGTGGGGCAACCACAGCGAGTATCGGCTGCTCGACCCCAACCCCGACACCAACTTCTTCCGCGTCAAGGCAGCCTCAGTCCCCCTAGCCCCCTAAAGGGGGTACTAGACTTGATGGCAGATGGCCAGAACGATGACCATGAGCAAGAGGTAGACACCCATGAAGATGCGCAGCGAGCGCTGTCGCCAGCAAGTGAGCACAGTCACCGCAGCCAGCACCATCCACCAGGGCTCAAAGGCCAGGATGTAACGGCTGACGGTGCCTGATGTCATGTAAGCAATACCCACATAACACACCATGGGGAACCAGGCCCACGCCATCCACTGCAAGTTACGTCGCCAAGAGACGAAGATGTAGAAGTAGACCACCACGCCCGAGAGCACATACCACCCCAGCCGCAAGCGCGGCACCATACCGAGCCAGCTGGCATGGCTACCCGCCGGCAACCAGGGGAACGGGATGACCCACTGCACACCGCATGTGATGGGCAGATAGAGCAACTTTTTCCACAGCGGGTAATGGTAGTAGTCGCCCAGCAGGCTGTGATAAGCACCCTGAGCAGGAAACATGGCATCCATCCCACCTTGCCCAGTGACGTTGTTGACCTGCTGCACGATAGTGTAGTTATCGGTCATGGCCATGCCCATCCACCAGCACACCGCTGTCAGCATCAGCAGGGCCGCATAGTAGCGCCACTGCCTCAGCCGCCCTGCCACGGCCAGCATGACGATGGCGATGAAGATGAAGTTGACATATTTTGCCCTAACTGCTGCCAGGACAAAGCAACCCAGGAAGAACAATGAACAATGAACAATGAATAATGAATAATGACGGCTTTGCTTCTTGCTGCTTCTTGTTTCTTGCTTCTCGCTTCTGGACAAGGGCACGAGACTATAGGCGATGAGAGTGATGGCCAGATAGACCCACGACTCCTTGAGCATCTGTGCGCCCTGCGACATGAAGAAGGCCTGTACGGCAATCATCGCCATGGCCACCGTGGCAGTACGACGCTGGTCGGTGGTCACAACGCGGGCCGCCAGTTGTCCAGTGAGCACAATGGTGAGCAGGGTCATCATCACATTGAGCGCGACGGGCCAGATGATGCTCACACCCAGCACACGCCACAGACCGACAATCATGAGCGGGTAGCCCCAGAAGGTGACGGTGGGCTCGATGGCACTGCCATCGTAGTGCGCCAGCGCCCAGTCATAGTATCGTGCAGCATCGTTATATAGAGTCGGCATCCTGAATGTGGCCCCACTGCCCAGTGTGGCATGGTGGACAAAGGGCACAGCGATGGCCGCTAGCCACAGAGCGGCCAGCAGGAGCACCACACGCCCGCCCATGCAAGCATGGCAGCATCGGGCATAATAGCTCCTTGCCACCAGATAGGCCACCGTCAGGGCCGTCGTCATCTGCATGGCCTGCAGCAGCGGGAAGGCCCACAATGTGCCTGCCGCCACTGCTAGCAGCGCCAGCACCTCGGCCAGCATTAGACCACCAGATTTTGTTGTGCAGTCAGTCATAACAACGACAAAGGTAGTGCTTTTAATTGAGAATTGAAAATTTAGATTTTAGTTCTTAGTTTTTAGTAGCTACTACAGGCCATAAGCCAAAGTGGGCCGAAGGCCAACAGCAGTCCCCCCTTTATGAGACTTTTGGGGGCTAAAAAGTGCCTTTTTGGGTGATAAACTGATTTTTTTTGCCAAAGAGCGAACAAAAACCAATAGTTTTTTGTACTTTTGCTTTTTCTAGAACAATGATAGAGCGATGTCAAACGAAGAATTTCGGATAGATATTGACCGAGTGTTGCGAACACGTGCCGCACGCTACTACAAGTTCATCCCACGTCTGGCCGTGCGATGGCTCGAGCGGTTGGTGTGTCAGGACCAGCTCAACGAGTTGCTCGACAAAATCGGCGACAAGCGCGATGTCGACGCTGCTGATGTGGTTTTGCAAGAGCTCAACATCACGGTCGACAGCCAGGGCATGGAGAACATACCTCAACAGGGTAGGTTCATCTTTGCCAGCAACCACCCTCTGGGCGGACTGGACGGGTTAGCACTCATCTCAATCTTTGGTCACCACTACGATGGCAACATCCGTTTCTTGGTCAACGACTTGCTGATGTCGGTCAGGCCACTGCGTGGCATCTTCTTGCCAGTCAACAAGTTTGGCCGCCAGTCGCGACAGGGTGTCAGCCTGATTGAGAAGGAATATGCCAGCGACCACCAGATGCTCACGTTCCCTGCGGGGTTGTGCTCGCGCCGCCAGCCCGACGGCTCGATTGCCGACCTGCGCTGGCACAAGTTTGTCATCACCAGCGCCATCCAGCATCACCGCGACGTGGTTCCCGTCTACTTCGATGGCCAGAACTCCAGCCATTTCTACCGCATGGCACAGTGGCGCAAACGGCTGGGCATCAAGGCCAATCTCGAGCAGGCGCTGCTGCCTGGCGAGGTGTTCAAGAGCCGCGGTGCCCACTACACGGTGCATGTGGGTCGCCCCATCTCATGGCAGAAGTTCGACACGCAGCAGGCTGCTCGGCAGGCCGCCACGTTGCGCGACATTGTCTATCACCTCCAACCCTAAACCATCAGAGCTATGCAGAGCGACATCATCCCACCCGTTGACATCAGCCTGATTGAGGCCGAACTGACCCCCGAACGGCACTTGCGTGCGACCAACCGCGCAGGCAATGACATCTATGTCATCGATGCCCACAGTGCTCCCCACACAATGCGCGAGATAGGCCGTCTGCGTGAAATCTCGTTCCGAGCTGGTGGTGGCGGCACCGGCAAGGCGTGTGACATCGATGAGTTTGACTTGATGGACCCTCCCTGCCGTCAGTTGCTGGTGTGGAACCCCGAGAAGCATGAGATCATTGGAGCCTACCGCTACATCCTGGGCAGTGACATCCGCCTTGAGTCTGATGGCTCGCCGCGCATTGCCACGGCTCACATGTTCAGGTTCTCGCCTGAGTTCTTGCGACAAATGTTGCCACACACCATCGAGTTGGGACGTTCATGGGTGCGCCCTGAGTATCAATCGACCCGGGCTGGCGTTCGGGCCATTTATGCCCTTGACAACCTGTGGGATGGTCTGGGTGCACTGACTGTTCTTCACCCCGAGGTGAGATACCTGTTCGGCAAGATGACAATGTATCCTAGCTATGACCGTGCGTGCCGCAACTTGCTTCTGCACTTCCTCAACCTCTATTTTCCCGACCCGGATGGCATCATCTGTCCCATCGAGCCGCTAGCCGATACGCACAGCGTCGAGGCAGAACAAGGTTTTTTTGTGGGCAGCGATTTCAAGGAGGATTACCGGCGTCTCAACACGTTTGTGCGCTCACGCGGCATCAACATCCCGCCGCTGATCAACGCCTACATGGGGCTGTCGCCGTCGATGCGCATCCTGGGCACGGCCATCAACCACGAGTTTGGCAATGTCGAGGAGACAGGCTTGCTCATTACCATCGCCGACATCTTCGACGACAAGATTCGCCGCCATGTGGCCTCGTTCAAACCTTGAGACTCATTCAAGAGATCCATGGATGTCTTGTTTTTTATCAGGAACCACGAA
>DEKO01000140.1:22683-22830 GCA_002353885.1 Porphyromonadaceae bacterium UBA2720 | reverse complement strand
ACACGCTCGACTACTATGTGACCTCACCGCTGACCAGCGTCTACATTTCGCCCGAAGTGGTCGAGGTCGACGTGCAGCTGGCGACCGACGGCGGCGACCTCTACTACGGCTCGTTCGAGGCCACCAGCAACACCAGCACCGAGTAAG
>DEKO01000140.1:16540-22589 GCA_002353885.1 Porphyromonadaceae bacterium UBA2720 | reverse complement strand
TCATCCACTCAATCCCGCAGCAATTCTCTTAAATCCAGATTTGTAACATTTTAACCTAATAATTATTAAACTCTTAAAACAATGAAATCTTTTATCAAACTCGCCTTGACGGCCTTGGTGGCCATCATGGCATCGCTGGGCAGCAGTGCCAAAATGATACTTACTTACCAGCAGGCGGTGCAATTGGTTAAAGCACATCGCACATCGCAGAGTTTGGATAACGATAGTGTCAATTTCTATGCGGCACAGACCGACACAGTTATCAATAACTACTGCTGTCCAATCAGTGGGACAATTCCATCACCATGGGCCAGTAATACCTATGGAAAAATCCTCGTATTAGTCGACGAGAAACCGCTAGACCTTTGGAGGTACGACTGCAGCTACTATTATCTACCAAGAGTTGTAAACGACCTCAATAATGTGCAGATCATAATGTATGAGGGTAAGATGGCACCCAATCATGTAAACCTCACATCCATCGACATAAATCTTGTATCACCAGTTCGCGCTAGAATTCCGCAGAATCTGGCTAATAGTCCTGCATTTCCTCCATCACTGAATTCACCCAATATAGGTAATGGCAACCAGACGCAAGTTCTGATTATGGTTTCTCACTATAGCGACCTTTCTGTATTCACAAATTGGTGGAACAATTGCGCATCACTTTATTGCGTTCTTACGCAAGTTTATAACATACCCAAACAAAACATCCATCTTTTTATGGGGGACGAAATCTCAACCACATATATGTATGACAGTAATGGAGACTCAATTCCTATGTTAAGAGACCTTGATGGTGATGGCATTAATGAGAATATTCAACCGTTTGGATATGGTGCGTTGGATGACTTTAGGGATGATGTCGCTGACAGTCTCGCTTTAGCCGGAGTAGAACACTTGTTTACATTCTACATTGGTAACCTTGGAGCGTATGTACCATGGGATTAGATGGGTGATTATACACCTATACTGTCAGAAGGTGTCGATGTCATGGACTTTGAAGCCACGATATCGCGTTGTCAAGCTGACTACAATACTGTTTTCTGTTGCTGTATGGATGCAAATCGTGCCACAAGTGTATTCAACTCAGACGAGAACTTTATCTTGATAGGTGCCAATTATTATAACTATTATGAAGCTGGAGGCGATAATGATGGTGACCCCGATAACTATTTTAAACCCTGGCTTGCCGCTATGGCTGGTCAAGACCTTGAAACAGGAAATCTCGTTGATGCTGATTACAATAACGATGGATTTGTTTCTATGGCTGAGGCAAATACATATGCCGAAAGCATCGAGGTTGGCAACATGAGCTTCATGCACTCCACTCCTTCAAGCATAGCTTCAAACGTGTCTTTCGGACACTTAGAGCTTTACAAGGGGCTAATTATTACGATTGACGGATGGGAAAGCCCCGATATATGGGTCAGGAACCAGAATGATGGCAGAGTCAAGCAAGAACAAGATGAATTGAGATATAGCTCTTCCAATCCAGACAAATATATCTATGTCAGAGTTTCTAATGTCAGCACCGAAGACTATGATGGTGGTATTTATCTCCAGCTTTACTGGAAGAAGCCGGTCTTGGGGGTCAGCAACTCAACACTGTTCAACTCTAATAATTATCTTGACAAGCGAGGATATATTACGACCATTCCGTTGAACCAAAGCATAGCGAGCGGACAGGACACGATTCTTAGCTATCAATGGTCACTTCCGACCGAGTTGATTACTTTTGCGCAGGCAAACAACAATTTGCTACCTGTGGTTGTCATGGCCGAGTTAACAAAAAGCTCTGTTCCTATTACCCCCAAGAATATTGTTGCCACAAATGGTTTGTTGCGTCTTAACGTCAAATCGGGTAAAATAGTCCGTCACAGTTACCCATCACCTGATGGTATTTCACTGATAGGACAGATTAATTTTGCCAACCGTATTCCAGTTTACTTTAATCCTGTACCATACTGCATCGGAGTGAGTACCATAAGCCATGAGGGACAGACCCATGTCTATTCTCGTGACAGCTTGTCAACTGTTTTGTCTCCAAATTTAGCAAGCAATACAACAACTAATGGCTATATCACACGTGTCGGTCAGAGTACATCATTTAATGTAAATGGTGAAGGTTCTATACTGGGTATTACTGAAAGCACTTCACTGGATTCAATGGTAATCAACATCGAAACAAGTGCAATATCGTATTATCAATCTGCATCGTCCGACAAGATAGGCTTCAATATCTATAGTGCCCATGAAATTGAACAATCTGAATTGAATTGCACGACACCGGTACCTTATGGAACAATGCCAATAGAATTTTTTGTAAATGCCGAAAATTTTGGACCACTAGGTATTCAGTCTATTGGCAACAACGACAACTCCATTGACTTGTCTGCATCCCATGTAAGCTCGACTTCTGACTGCTCATGGTATAATAGGGAAGGCCTGATGGGTACAGGATCTTCACTTCATCTCAATCCAGATGAAGTGCGGGGTGCCGTTCAACTCATCGCCATTGATGAGGATAGCGGTTATGTAGGACAGGCATTCGCAAACCTAGATGAGCTTGTGACTGTCAGTCACATTGGTTTCACCAACAATGGGAATGTAGAAGTGGCACTCACAAAACCGGCATCACAGAATTTGAGTGTGCAGGCTGTGTCGACCTTGACTGGTAATGTTGTAGCAACCGGGCAGATTGTTGCTGGAAATGTCTCCCTACAGCTTCCTGCCTCGGTATGGCCAAACGGCACATATCTGGTGAGTGTCATCAATGGCAGCACAATTGTCCGAACCGTACAATTGATGAAGCAATAAGATATTTTTTATGTTATTATCAGGTATTACTATCTTTAAAATCACAAGATTATGAAAAGGAATTTATTAATTTTGCTTGGGTTAATGATGGGACTGATGTCCTTTGCCCAGGAGCATGTGGGCTATGTGCCCATAACCTACCAAGATGGTGTCAAATGGGTCTATTATCTGGTAAATCAGCCAAAACACGACACCATCCCTTACACTATCGAGTTCAAGGGTGACACATTAGTTAATAATCATAACGTCGTAGGGTTGTTAAGTCATGACATTCACGCTCGCAAATGTTACATGACCTTTTCCAAGCCTGTCATCCATCCTATTTCTGGCCAAACAATCTTTGACACAGAACCCATACTGGTCGCATGGGGCTTTGACTGGCAATACAAGACCTATGTTCATTACACCAAAGAATATCGATCCAAAGTACGAAGGTGTTCCCTGCCTCTCGACATCATTGATGACGAGTATGACGAGGATTGCTTCCATTGTTTGGGATGGATAGGGCAGAGCTTAGAGAGCACCAATCAATACTGGAGCAGAATGCCCGATTTATATAGCGATCATTATTATCAATTTGACAATGCTGAAGAGGTTGAGATTGATGGACAGACCAGAACACTGTATTCGTCCAACGAAACGCCTTCACCTTACAGCCAATATTTTGGCGACAAGCCGCTACAAGTGTTTATGATGACTGGAATTGGATGGTTTGGGCGTTTTTTCGGACCTGGATATAACAATCTACCTAGAAGCAATATGTCAAATTTTTTGAGTCCTTTTGGGCAGTTGCGAGGCAACTTCAACACGAGTGAATGGAGTGACCATCACGATGACCTTTATAATGATTTCACCGAATCTTTGTTCAGCCACCAGGAGAAAGACGGTGAGGTAATTTTCAAGAGCATCTGGTATCTAGGTGACAACAGTTCATATGTCGGCATCGACAGATTGCAGGAAGACAAGAAGTTCTCATCTGACAATCGTTGGTACAGCGTCACGGGCGTGTCATACAACAGCAAGCCCACAGAGCCCGGCATCTACATCCACCAAGGACAGAAAGTAGTGGTCAAGTGACGGAATGACATTGGTGAAATAGGGATAGTTCTTTTTGCCCCATTATGGCAATTTTGATGCAAAAAGAACTGTTCCTTCTACATCAATCGAACGTCACGCTGAGCAAGTGATTCATGAAGAATTACTTTGAACTTAATACTGATAGTCGAGTCCATAATCACCACATAGGAATACTATGTGACGACTCCATATGTAAGCCAGTACATCTCGCCCGAAGTGGTCGAGGTCGACGTGCAGCTGGCGACCGACGGCGGCGGCCTCTGCTGGGACTCGTTCGAGGCCACCAGCAACACCCTCAGCGAGTAAGACCACAGGAAGCCCCTGTCCCCCATTGTCTCCCCAAGGATCAGTCCCCCTAGCCCCCTAAAGGGGGAACTTCTGTTGTGGCAGCCACTTTGTACCCCCCCCTTAGAGGGGCTTGGGGGGACAGCAACTGCCACTTTGTACCCCCCCTTTAGAGGGTCATTAAACGAGGTTGTTGTTACAGGGTCCAACATGAAAAAGTGAAAAAGTAATGATGACGATGACAAAGATGAAAATAATAGGATTGTATCTATCTGGTTTAGTGATTCTCTTTGGCGGTTGTCATAATTCTGTTTCAGAGAACGAAAATAAACCAGTTACAGATAGGGTAACTGATGTGGTCTTGGATTTTGATACCGTGACGGTGGATTCCCCGTATGTATATATACCCAAAGTCAACCTCATCAGTGATGAAATACAAAAAGAGCTTCAAAATCGCATTGTTGCTTTTTTTCGTAAGAATAATTATGACCCTAAAAAACGCATGATCGATATGCATTTTTCTTATCAGTACAATCATGCACTTTTGGGAATTAAGTATACAATTTATCATAGAATTGCGAAAGAAGAGGTTGAACATATTTTGGGATGTTTTACTATAGAAGGATATGATGTCATCGTTTTTGACAAAATTCCTTTAACGCCTGATGATAAAAGAAAATTATTCACGCCATTACAACAATCTATAAAAATGGATATTGATTATGATGGAACGACATGTATGAAAGATGGAGCCTCATGGCTCTATGCTTTGAATGACAGTCTCCAGCCTATTCCTTTTATTTTTCACGAACAATGGTAATATCATAATTTATATAGATTTAGTAACCACAACAAATGGTGACATGACCGTGCAATCAGATACCGTGCAGCGCGCCCGTGAGGAGCAGTTCCGCTGGGACGAGGAGAACCGCCTGATGGCTCTCTCCCAGAACGGCTACGTGTCTCACTATTGGTATGATGCCGACGGTGAGCGCAAGGTCAAGATGCACGGCGGCAACCAGGCGGTGTTCGTCAACAGTGAGCGGGATGGCCGCTTGGTGCTACAATTCCCCAAGAGGCTCCCAATTATATACAATTGCCAAGAGAGGAGCTAAAAACACCTTCTCGCACAAATCATTCTACGACCACTGTTTATACGCAAGAGAATCCATAAAATCAGTGAACGTGGTAGAGTTACAATGACAACTCCACTACGTAATTTATACGATTGTGAATATGAAGAAGATATTTATAGTTTTGGTTACGATTCTTGCTGTACTAGGCGGGATTCTTTATATGCAGTACAGAGAAGATAAAATATATAAAAATGAAGGACAACGTCTTATAGATAAGATAGAATGCTACAGAAGCATTCATAAACGATTACCAAATTGTATAGAATCTTTAGGCGAAAAGGAAACAATGTCTATTGGGCCTTATTATGAAAAAGTTGATAGTAATGTATATAAGGTTTATTTTTGTATAGGTTTTGATGATTATAAGGTATATAATTCTAGAGATAAGAAATGGTCAAATGTGCCACGGGGACGGTTCTTTTGACACGCGATGCTCATAGTTGCGAGTATGACAATAATGGCAACATTGTTTACGTTAATACATCAAGAGTGAAGCCCGACATGACAACCCAACCAGATACCGTGCAGCGCGCCCGTGAGGAGCGGTTCCGCTTGGATGAGGAGAACCGCCTGACGGCTCTCTCGCAGAATGGCTACGTGTCGCACTACTGGTACGACACCGACGGCGAGCGCACGGTCAAGATGCACGGCGGCAACCAGGCGGTGTTCGTCAACGGCACACATCAGCCTGGAGGTGCCGTATCGATGGCAACCAGAAAGATTGGAAACCT
>DEKO01000140.1:13757-16494 GCA_002353885.1 Porphyromonadaceae bacterium UBA2720 | reverse complement strand
ATTCAACATCATGCGGAATTACGCAAAGGATTGGCTGGGCTTCTTCACAAGAATCATCAGTAAGGTGAGCGCACTTACTGTTGCACAATACATAAATAAGATTAATAACAGGCCCATCGGCAGAATCAAGTATGCGCTCGCTTAATTCCGCCAACGGGTAATAACAAGAAAAAGAATTCAGAAGAAATGAGTGTATGTCGAGTTATTATTGTATTTGGACTATATTGTTGTATGTTATTGATTTTGTCCTGTAATAGTATGAGTAATAATTCTGATTCCAAAATTAGGCCTAATTCAGATTCTATGGTGCCAGAATATACCAGTCCTAAGATTGTTGATTCTTCAACAATTGTCATACCAAGAATCAATATGATTAACAAGGACATAATTGAAAAATTACAACATGATATAATCCCATTTCTAAAAAACAATGCTTATACCCCTGAAAAACGTATGTTAAGAATGGATCTCTTTATATATGATGAGAATCGAATGATGTCGTTTGGCACACAGCCTTTACACATAATTCGATTAGAAAGGGCTGAATACATACTGGGATATTTTTATCTTAATGGGTATCATGTACTTGTATTTGATCGGATTTGCTTAAGTTCCATTGAAAGAAAAAAACTATTTGTACCCACATCTCAATCAATAAAAATGAAAATAATTGATGGAGTTTTGAGCGGCCCCGATGGGCCATCGTGGATTTATGAGCTGAATGACAGCTTACAACCGATACCGTATCAAATAAAAGAAAGTTGGTGATTTTAGTTGTTTATGTAGAGTCCTATGAGTTCTTCTTGCAAAAGTTTCACAAGGGTGTCATGGGGACGGTTCTCTTGTCACTGTGCAATGCGGCTTTTTTTTGTGGCGGAACTGGAGCGACAACCTTAGTACACACCAAACTAAATAAGCCGTGAGGTCTTAACGACACCCACGGCTTTTATTCTCACATTTTGGGGTTCACTTTGGGGTTCATTTTGGGGCTCATTTTAGTGACCTCAAAATCTCCAAACCGCTATATCAGCACCTCCCAATGACCATCCTTCAGTGAACCGACACGAACAATTCGCTTTGCTGAAGTTAAAACTTTTATATCGCGCTTTATTGTTGGTACTGAAACATTTAGAGCGGTCGCCATTCCTTGTATCTTCTGATTGGGAGTCTCACTTATAATGCGAAGAATTTGTTGCTGACGAGGTGTAAGTTTTATAGTATCTTCTTTAGTATCATTTTTAGTATCATTTTTAGTATCATTTTTAGTATCATTCGTTGTGATACCATTGTAAAGTTTGTTTGCCAATTCACCCCTTTTGATTGTCACCAACAACCCGCCACAATGTTCTTTGAATGTTGGTTCCGGCAAACTCACCTCACTCAATCCCATGCGCATCTTGTCTATACCACGGCCCCAAGACTCAATAAACCCGGCCATGTAGAATATGTGGGCGATGTTCTTGTTGCGAGGTTTTGATGTGTGGTCATTCAAAAGCATATCAATTGTGAAGTTTTCCGGTAACGTCCCGTCATTCCACAGTTCTATGCGGTCATTCCACACTTTCATTTGAATGGCGACCCCTGTGTAATCTTTGTGGACTATCGCATTGTATATGGCTACTTGCGTAACATGAATAACGAAACATGTCTGATTAAAACAATCCAGTAACGAGTTTACTGATATAACAAAAAACGCTGAGTTATAGTTGAGGTTGTCTCCTATAATTCAGCGTTTAATTTTGTTGGTCGGGGTACCTGGATTCGAACCAGGGACCTCCTGCTCCCAAAGCAGGCGCGCTAACCGGACTGCGCTACACCCCGAAAACTCTCCTTCACAGAAAAGCGGTGCAAAGGTAATACTTTTAATTGAGAATTGAGACTTAGAGATTGAAAATTTTTGTTTTTTTTGCTTTTCACCCTGCTCACAACTCTTAAAAAGGTGCAAAAATCATTTTTTTCGGGCAAAACACGCTCGCTTTGCGCAAGTTTTAGTAATTTTGCAGTTTGGATATCATCCCGCCTAGCTCTGGACGAGACGTTGCATCTGGGGTTGGTGTGATCAAAGCTCAATTGTCAATTTTCAATTAAGGATAGATATATGTACAGAACCAAGACATGTGGAGAACTTCGGCTGGCCAATGCCGGCGAGGTTGTGACGCTGGCCGGCTGGGTGCAGCGCACACGCAAGATGGGTGGCATGACCTTCGTCGATTTGCGCGACCGTTATGGCATCACACAGATTGTGTTTAACAACGAGGTCGATGCCACACTCTGTGACGAGGCAAATCGGCTAGGCCGCGAGTATGTGGTGCAAATCACTGGCACCGTGGCCGAGCGTTCGAGCAAGAACGCCAACCTGCCCACAGGCGACATTGAGATTATTGCCAGCAGGCTCAATGTGCTCAGTTCCAGCGAGACCCCACCATTCACCATCGAGGACAACACCGATGGTGGCGACGACATCCGCATGAAGTACCGCTACTTGGATTTGCGCCGCTCGTGTGTCCGCAAGAACCTGGAGCTGCGCCATCGCATGACCATTCTCATCCGCAACTTCCTTGACTCGAAGGACTTCATCGAGGTTGAGACACCGATTCTGATTGGTTCGACCCCCGAAGGTGCACGCGACTTTGTCGTGCCCTCGCGCATGAATCCTGGACAGTTCTACGCATTGCCTCAAAGTCCGCAGACGCTCAAGCAGCTGCTGATGGTGGCCGGCTTTGACCGCTACTTCCAG
>DEKO01000140.1:2145-13737 GCA_002353885.1 Porphyromonadaceae bacterium UBA2720 | reverse complement strand
ATTGCCAAGTGTTTCCGCGACGAGGATCTGCGCGCCGACCGCCAGCCCGAGTTCACGCAGATTGACTGCGAGATGAGCTACGTCGAGCAGGAGGATGTGCTGCAAATCTTTGAGGACATGGCCCGCCACCTGTTCAAGGAGGTGCGTGGTGTCGACCTGCCCGAGAAGTTGCAGCAGATGACATGGCACGACGCGATGCGCCTCTATGGCAGCGACAAGCCCGACCTGCGCTTCGGCATGACGTTTGTCGAGCTGATGGACGTGATGAAGAAGGGCAAGT
This sequence comes from Porphyromonadaceae bacterium UBA2720, assembly GCA_002353885.1. GTDB lineage: Bacteria > Bacteroidota > Bacteroidia > Bacteroidales > Muribaculaceae > Sodaliphilus. The sequence goes on along the minus strand of DEKO01000140.1, from coordinate 13,457 downwards.
TTAGCGTCTTTGACGACGCGGCCTACATCGGCGGCATCTGTGTTCCTGGCTGTGCCGACTACTCGCGCAAGCAGCTGGATGAGCTCACCAACTTTGTCAAGCGTCCGCAGGTGGGTGCCAAGGGATTGGTCTATGTCAAGTTTAACACCGACGGCACTGTCAAGAGCAGTGTTGACAAGTTCTACGATCAGGCCGACCTGCTCGAGCTCAAGCAGGCTATGGGAGCCAACGATGGCGACCTGGTGCTGATATTGAGCGGCGACAATGCCAACAAGACCCGCATCCAGCTGTGTTCGCTTCGCCTGGAGATGGGCGAGCGTTTGGGGCTGCGCGACAAGGACAAGTTTGAATGCCTGTGGATTGTCGACTTCCCGCTATTTGAGTGGAGCGATGAGGAACAGCGCCTGATGGCGACGCACCACCCGTTCACGATGCCTAATCCCGACGACATCCCGCTGCTCGACGAGCATCCCGAGCGCGTGCGCGCCGTGGCCTACGACTTTGTGTGCAACGGCATCGAGGTGGGTGGCGGCAGCTTGCGTATCCACGATGGCCAGCTGCAAGAGAAGATGTTTGAGATTCTGGGCTTCACACCCGAGAAGGCTATGGCACAGTTCGGCTTCTTGATCAACGCCTTCAAGTATGGTGCACCGCCTCACGCAGGACTCGCCTTCGGTCTGGACCGCTTCGTGTCGATCATGGCAGGCCTGGACAGCATCCGCGACTGCATTGCCTTCCCCAAGAACAACAGTGGCCGCGACGTGATGCTGGACGCACCCAGCGAGATTGCCCAAGAGCAGCTTGACGAACTCTACCTGAACGTCGACAATGACCGACTGCGTGCACTCAAGGGTTGACGACATCGCGCGCGCCATCGAGCGCGTGGCCCCATTGCGCTGGCAGGAAAGCTATGACAACGCTGGCATCCAAGTGGGCGATTGCGAGGCCATGGTGACAGGTGTGCTGCTGTGCACCGATGTGACGATGGCAGTCATTGACGAAGCTATCGCGCGCGGATATAATATGGTGGTGAGCCACCACCCGCTCATCTTTCATGGCTTGAAGAAGTTGGCCGGTCGCAACAGGGTCGAACGCATGGTGGCACATGCCATCAAGCACGACATCGCCCTGTATTGCGCGCACACCAACATGGACAATGCTCCTGCAGGTGTGTCACATCACATGGCCCACAAGCTGGGCCTGACCGATGTCGAGGTGCTCGAGGCCCACGACGATGCTGGCGAGCTGGTGGGCAGTGGCGTGATTGGATCGGTCACCCCGATGCCCGTGATGCATCTTCTGCGCCAAGTCAAAGAGACCTTTGAGGTGGAAGCCCTGCGCTACAGCGGCGACACCACTGGCATGGTCACTCGCGTGGCACTGTGCGGCGGTGCCGGGTCTTTCCTCATCGACTGTGCACGCCAAGCCGGGGCACAAGTCTACATCACTGGCGACGTGAAGTATCACGACTTCCAGCTTGCCGACGAGGGCATTGTCATCGCCGACATCGGCCACTATGAGAGCGAGCACTTCACCGTCGAGCTATTTGCCGAGATCATCGGACGCGACTGCCCCGATGTGCGTGTGGACCTGGCCCGTGAGGAGCGCAACCCTGTGAAATATCTGATATAGTATATAATCATCTAGCAAATCTAGAGTTTCTCTAGAGCCACTAGAACAACAAAAACAATAAACAAATTTATGGCAAAAAGAGATCATGAACTGACCGTTGAGGAGCGACTCAAAGCGTTGTACCACCTGCAGAAGATCCTCTCGGAGGTCGACCGCATCAAGATTCTGCGCGGCGAGCTTCCCCTGGAGGTCGAGGACCTGGATGCCGCCATCGAGGGTTTGCAGACCCGCATCAACAACTACAACGACGAGATTGTGGGACTGCAACAGGACATCGCAGATCAGCAGGCCGCTCGCGACCAGGCTGAGGCACGCATCGACAAGTACACCCGCGACCAGGACAATGTGCGCAACAACCGCGAGTATGACCATCTGACCAAGGAGATTGAGTATGAGACACTCAACATCGAGTTGGCCGAGAAGAAGATGAACGAGGCCGCCCGTAAGATTGAGGCCATCAAGGCCGAGATTGCTCGCGCACAAGACCAGCTCGAAGACCACCAGCACGTGCTGGCCGACAAGAAGAGCGAGCTCAACGAGATTGTCAGTGAGACCAAGCAGGACGAAGAGAAGCTGCGTGAACAGGCCAAGCGTCTGGAGAACAAGATTGACACGCGCCTGTTGACTGTATTCAAGCGCATCCGCAAGAATGCCCGCAACGGCCTGGGCGTGGTCTATGTGCAGCGCAATGCCTGTGGTGGTTGCTTCAACCGCATTCCGCCTCAGCGCCAGATGGAAATCAAGATGCACAAGAAGATCATCGTCTGCGAGTATTGCGGACGCATCTTGGTCGACCCAGCGCTGGCTGGCGTGAGCGAGGCTGAGGCCAAGAACGCCTGACCTTGAGGGTCTGCCCCAAACTGCCCAAGTGAGTCTGCGGAGACCCGTCTCCGAGTCGGACAACAAGCTGAAGGCTCTGCACTTCTCCAAACATAAACATCAGGAGAGGGGCAGAGTCTTTTGTCAATGCACAATGCACGATGCACAATGCACAACCTCCCCTACCCACTACCGACGCAGTGCTCTACCAACCGACAGGCGGTCTACCAGCGCACAGCGCGCTCTAAATTTATCAATTCTCAATTTTCAATTCTCAATTTTCAATTAACCGATGAAGACATCATTTGTATTTCTAGCCGATGGTTTCGAGGAAATCGAGGCTTTGGCAACCATCGATGTGATGCGCCGCGCAGGCATGCCGGTAGTCACTGTGTCAATCAATCCCACGCCGCAGGTCACTGGAGCACATGGTGTGCCGGTGCTGGCCGATGCGCTCATCACAGCATGCGACCTGAGTGATGCCGAGTGGCTCATCTGCCCCGGCGGAATGCCTGGCGCCAGCAACCTGGCTGCATGCCAGCCACTCACCGACGCTCTAGTCAATCAATACCGCCGTGGCGGCAACGTGGCTGCCATCTGCGCCTCACCAGCCATTGTTTTCGCCCCACTGGGCTTGCTCAATGGTCGCAACGGCACATGCTATCCTGGTATGTCGGTTGAAGGCTGTGGCGTGAAATGGAATGAAACAGCTATGGTCGTAGTTGATGAAAACGTGATCACTGGTCGCGGACCAGCTGCAGCTTGCCAATTTGGTCTCACCATCGTCAGCCAATCGTTAGGTGCCGATGCAGCAAAGCAGGTTGCCGAAGGCATGCTAATCGCTTGAAAATAAGCAACAAAAAATATGACAACGCGTCTCACGACGAGTTGTCATACACATTGAATCAACTTCAGTTAGAGTGTTATGGTGCAAAAGTACTGCTTTTTTCTCTAACGCACCAAATATTTACGGAACATTTTATATCTTTTAACAAAACAAAGATGACATAAAACTATTTCATTTTATGTCATCTTATCATTTTTGATACAAATCATGCTGACTCAATCACTGAACCAACTTTAAAGTCCCATTTTATTCTATCTCGTTGGTCGAGAATTGCTTATTGCGCGTTCAATAACGGGTTAAGGGCTGCTCCACCATTTTCGATAATTAGGCTTGCGTGGTCTATAGCTACCAGTTGCGCATCTCGCGCAAGCACAAGCAGGCCGAGTCCGTCTAGTGATCGTCAAAAAACAAAAAATGTGACACAACGCGCTGTGTCACATTTTTTTGTGGTGTCAGAAGCAAGAGCAAGCCACTTGGCCCGAGTCACTCCTTGAAGAAATAGGTGGCTGTCAGCGACCAGTAGCGGTTCTTGGCAATGTTGTCGTCGAGCAGGCGTGTGCGCAGGGTCTCGCCCACACTGAAGTTGTAGCCGCCCTGCAGCTGCAAGTGGCGGAACAACTCGATGCCAGCCCCAAAGTGCAGCACCACACTCACTGTCTTGTAGCGATTGGCATCGGGCAGGTTCTTGCCCACCAGGAACGAGAAGGTGGGACCTGCGGCGACAAATGGCATGAGCGTGTTCTCAAAGCCATTCATCTTGTGCCAGCGAAACTTGAGGTTGATGGGCACATCGATGGTGTGCATGCGCACAGTCTCGTCGCCAAGGCCCAGCGACGACCACACCTTGTAGTCGCCATAGTGCAGCTTGCTGCCGCGCATCGAGTAGAGCAGCGAGGCATCCAGACCGAAGCCGATGCCCTGGATGTTCATCTCGCCAGTCAGACCCACTGTGGGCCCAAATGCCCGGTCGACCGGCATGATGTCGCTCTGCTTGAAGTGCACCTGATTATAGTTTGCGCCGGCGGTCACACCCCAGCGTGTCGAGGTCTGTGCCTGGGTAGCCACCACGGCCAGCATTGCCACCACGGCCATGAATATGCGTGAAATCTTGTTCATCTGTGTAGTCTTGCTTTTCGAAATAGGGTGCAAATCTAGCACTTTTTCTCCTTCTGTGCAACTATTTCACGTTTGTTAATCTTATCTGTTCAGAACAGATAGGCTGCCGAGATGGTCCAGAAGCGGTCGGTGCCATCGACTGCCTCTTCGGCTTTGCCATCGGCTGTGAGGGTGACCACATCCTTGATCGACTTGTTCAGTCCCAAGCCATAAGCGGCCGATATCTGGAAGTGGCGGCAGATCTCGAAACCAGCGCCAAAGTTCCAGGCCGTTGACAACGTCGAGAATCTGCTGCCCAGGCCGTCGCCCTTGCGCTTGCTCACCAGGATGGCAAAGTCGGGGCCGGTGAACAGGAACGGACGGAACTTGTCGGCAATCGATGGAATCACCATCTTCCACTTGAGGTTGATGGGGATGTCGATGTAGTCGCGTTTGAACCAATGGTCGTCCTTGGTGAGGTCGTTGGTGCGGCGTGCATATTGCACCGCTCCGTCGAAGCACAAGCCCACCACGGGAGTCTCCCACTCAACGAGCAGGCCGCCAGTGAATCCTGTGCAATTGTCCTTGCAGGCAAGTTCTTGGATTGTGTGGTTGCTCAGGTTCAGACTGTTCAGTCCAATGCCGGCCTTGAGGCCAAAACGCACTTGTGCCGATGCCACCATGCAGCACAGCGCAGCAGCCAGCAGAATCATGTTACGTCTCATATCAAAAAAGAATTTAAAGTTACTACTGCATTGTTAACGCACCGTTGTGTGTGTTATTGCCTCAAGACTGCTCAAAACAGGTAGGCAGCAGTGAGTGTCCAGCAGTGGTCGCGCCCAGTGATGCCCTGACCATTGCGGTCGATGCCCACCTGCTTGAAGGCCTTGGTGACCCCCAGACTGTAGCTGGCCGACACCTGCAAGTGCCCAAACAGCTCGACCCCGAAGCCAGCGTCCCACGACAGGTTGCTGGCGCGATTGTCCCAGGTGATGTTGCTCGACTCGTGGCACAGCAGGCCGAAGTTGGGCCCCGTGAAAGCAAAGGGTGCGACCAACTTGTTGAGTCCCACTAGCGAGAGCGTGTATCGCAAGTGCAGGGGTATCTCGATGTAGTTGCGGTGATAGGTGCGCGTGTCGCCCTGCAACACATCATTGCGATGGGTGAACATGACCGATCCGTCGATGCCCAGCCCCACAATGGGCAGCCGCAGCTCCAGCTGCAGGCCGGCAGTCCATCCCATGCGGCGCTCGCTGCTGAGCATCTTGCTGTCGAAGTGCAGACTGCTGGTGGCGATACCCACCTTGGGGCCCAGACGCAACTGCGCTGCTGCCGGCATTGCCAGCATCAACAGGGCAAACAATATGATGGTGAGGCGTTTCATCGGGTGCAAAACTAGTGATAATTTTCGTTTTCTGCAAGTTTTTTGCGACTATGTTGCGCCAAATTGCTATATTTGCACAAAAAATCGCATGAAGATAACCAAAAGATATCTGGCCGTCGTCATAGCTGCCGTCATCGGGGTGGTGGCTCTGGTGTGCACGCGCCAGCGGCCACAGCAGTGGCACGACAACGCGGGAGTGGTATGGACCACCGACTATCACATCTCTTATCTGTCTAACACCGACCTGGGCGACTCCATCCAGGCTGTGCTTCAGGCCGTCGACCGCAGCGCCTCGGTCTACAACCAAGCGTCGCTGGTGTCGCAGTTCAATGCCGGAAAGACGGTCCAAGCCGATGCTATCCTCGACACGCTATTCCGCAGCTCGGTGGTTGTGCATGGGCAGTCAGGCGGAGCGTTCGACCCCACTGTGATGCCACTGGTCAACGCTTGGGGCTTCGGTTACAAGAGCGGATCGCTGCCCACCGATGCGCAGATTGACAGCATACTCACATTTGTGGGCTTGAACAAGGTCGGTCTGGCCGATGGCCGCCTGGTCAAGAGCGACCCGCGTGTGCAACTCGACTTCAGCTCCATCGCCAAAGGGCTGGCTTGCGACGAGATTGGGCGCATGCTGCAGCGCCATGGTGTGTCGCACTACATGGTAGAGATTGGTGGCGAGATAGCCTGCAGGGGCAACAACCGGCAGGGTCAGCCCTGGCACGTGTCGGTCGACATGCCCAGCGACCAGCCCGACTCGGTGAGCCACGAGTCGGCCCTGGTGCTGTCGATCAACCAGGGCGGTGTGGCCACCAGCGGAAACTACCGCAAGTATCGCGAGAGTGGCGGGCAACGCATCTCGCACATTGTCGACCCCAAGACGGGCCGCAGCGAGTCGAGCACGCTGCTCAGTGTCACCATTGTGGCACCCAGCTGCATGCTGGCCGATGCCTGGGCCACGGCTTGCATGGTGCTGGGCACCGAGCGCGTGGTGCAGCTCATGGAGGGCCGCAACGACCTGGGTGTGATGACCATCAGTGCCGGCAGCGAGGGTCAGCTGGTGGTGTGGAGCAACGCCCGCTTTGCCCAGCTGGTGACGCAGCATTAAGAATTAATAAAGAAAACAACTCAAACAACTTCAACAACTCTTATTCTGCTGACTTTTTTTGGGAAGACAGCACGGACAACGAGGACAATGTTTTTCATGTTGACAATCTGTTTTGACTTGTCTACATCAACGAGTTGTCCTTATTGTCCGTATTGTCTTCTAAACCTAAAAATCTGCTCAATCTGCGTGAGATTATGCTGCCAGGCAGGTTTTCTGCCGCCCCTAGCGGGGCTTGGATGGGTTGGGGGGCGCCTGCACAGGGGTTCCGCTATCGCTCCACCCCTGCCTATGAACTCATCGCCCCTAACGGGGCTCCCAGCCTGGCTGCGGTGGTCTCACACAGAATACACAGAACACACAGAAAAAAATTAAAAAATATCTGTGAGAATCTGTGATAATCTGTGTGCTAAATCCAGCCACTCTGAGCTTCCCCCTCTTTAGGGGGGATTGAGGGGGGCTCCAAAGCAGGGCCCAAAAAAATGTCTGGCAACGGTGATTGTGTTGCCAGACATTTACTTTTTTTCTCTCAAACGAGACAATCTCTTGCAAGGCAAGATCAGTCGTCAGACTCATCGGTCGACTTCTGCTTGCGTCGACGTTCTTTCTTGCTCGTCGCGCTGCTGGTGTCCTTCTCCTCCTTGAGGTCAATCTCGTTTCGGTCTTTGTCGATGACCCGATATTCCAGGTAGTTCAGCGACTGGTCGGGCAGGATGCGGAACTTGCGTCCAAACTCTCTGCGCCACCGCCAGTACTCGCTGATGAGCCCTTTCTTGAGGTATGCATCGACAAACGGATGGACATACATAATAAAGTTAGTCACCTTGAGTGAGTTGATAAGATAGTCAATCTTATCCTTCAACGTGTCAGTAAAAAGCAGCGAAGGCTGCACCTCGCCCTTCCCTCCACACGAAGGGCAGGTCTCGGCAGTGACGATGTCCAGCGCTGGGCGGACCCTCTGCCGGGTGATTTGCATCAGTCCGAACTTGCTCAGCGGCAAGATATTGTGTCGGGCTCGGTCGCTGGCCATCACCTCCTTCATGTGAGCGTACAGCTCCTGTCGGTGCTCGGCCTTGGCCATGTCGATAAAGTCGATGACGATGATTCCGCCCATGTCGCGCAAGCGCAACTGCCGGGCTATCTCATCGGCCGCCAGCAGGTTCACACCCAGTGCGTTGCTCTCCTGGTCGGTCGAGGCCTTGGAACGATTGCCCGAGTTCACATCGATGACGTGAAGTGCTTCGGTGCTTTCTATGATTATGTATGCTCCCGACTTGAATGACACGGTCTTGCCAAACGACGACTTGATCTGTCGTGTGATGTTGAACTTGTCAAAAATCGGTGTGTCGTCGCTATACAGCTTGACAATGTCACTGCGATCGGGTGCTATCAGGTTCACATAGTTGCGAATCTGCTCAAAAATCTCGGCATCATTGACGTGGATGCTTTCAAAGTCGGGATTGAAGATGTCTCTGATTTCGCCCACGGCACGGCTTTCCTCCTCATACAAGAGGGTTGCCGGAGTGCTGTACTGCGCCTTGGCAATTGCGTCTTCCCAGCACTTGAGCAGGACCTTGAGCTCGCTGTGGAGCTCGGCAGCGCGCTTGTTCTCGGCCGACGTGCGGATGATGACTCCAAAGTTTTTGGGTTTGATGCTCTCGATGAGCCTCCGCAGTCGCGTCTTCTCGGCGCGGTCCTTGATTTTTTGCGACACCGAAATCTTGTCGTTGAATGGTGTGAGCACCAGAAAGCGCCCTGTGAATGTGATTTCGGTGGTGAGCCGTGGTCCCTTGGTCGAAATCGGTTCTTTGGCAATCTGCACAATCAGCTCCTGTCCTTGGGTGAGCACGTCGGCGATAGAGCCGTGCTTGTCGATGTCGTCAGTGAGCTGCATGCGCGAGATGTTGAGCATCTTCTTGCCTCCATCGTCGCGGACCGACTTGATGAATTGAGCGTAGGTGTTGAACTGTGAACCCAGATCAAGGTAATGAAGAAACGCGTCTTTGCCATATCCGACATTGACAAATGCGGCGTTGAGTCCCGGCATGAGTTTCTTCACCTTGGCAAGGTAGAGGTTGCCCACGGCATAGGATGCGTCTCGCGATTCGCGTTGCAGCGTCATCAGGCGGCCGTCTTCGGTGAGCGCCGTGGTGATCGTGGTGGGCGTTACGTCAACTACTAGTTCACTTCTCATCGCAGAAGGGGGGTATATACAATAATCGATACGATTGATGATAGGATGGGGTCTGAGCCCCAGGGGCTTGTAACACAAAGAACAAACTCACGCGCGCACAAGCATCGTCTAAACTTGGCTGGGCCTCAACATTGCTTGAACAAGTTCAGCTCTGCATTCGGCTTGCACAAGTTTTGAGGGGTGGGTTTGTTCTGTGTTTGACTTCGAAGGGTGATCGGGCCACACGAGCCAGTGCGCATGTGCCGCTGGGTGGGTAGCACCCACCCGGGCAGCATGTTTACTTCTTGCTCTTATGGCGATTCTTTCTAAGTCTCTTCTTGCGCTTGTGCGTCGACATTTTGTGTCTCTTATGCTTCTTTCCGTTGGGCATAGCTACTTAGTTTTGGTGAATAATTATGGTTAATATGAGCATCCCGCGGCCCAATTGCCCCGGGAGGAATTGCTGGAATAGGAAGAGTTTACTTCACCTGGTCCATGAACACCTTGGCGGGCTTGAAAGCCGGGATGTTGTGCTTGGGGATGATGATGGTGGTGTTCTTCGAGATGTTGCGGGCAGTCTTCTCCGAACGAGTCTTCACGATGAAGCTGCCGAATCCGCGCAGATACACGTTCTCGTTATTGGCCAGAGAGTCCTTGACGGTCTCCATAAACTTCTCAACAGTGGTCAGTACCGTAGCCTTGTCGATACCTGTCGATTTAGCGATTTCGCTAACGATTTCAGCTTTAGTCATTGTTATGTTCTTTTTTTGTTTTTGATGTTGTCTACATTTTTGCAATTCTGGGCCAAATGGGTTGATTAAGCATCTAAGAACCACACGATTAGAGCCACAAAAAAGGACTCTCACCGGAGACCTTTCAGAAATTGCAGTGCAAATATCGGACTTTTTTTTGAATTACACGCTATGTTTCAGCACTTTTTTATCTTTTTTTGCGATTTTCACCCTTTTAGCCCATTCACCGCCATCGGCTTCATTCTGCATTTTTTAGGCTGATGTAACAAAAACTTTACGGCACACCACGCGCATGTCTTATTTTTATTGTAACTTTGCACCCGTTTTTCGGTAATAATGGTTTTTATAAAGAAATGACTTGGCTGACTGACCTCGTTACGGGCAGTGGTGTGGCTCACGCCATCTTCATCTACTCGCTCGTCATCGCCCTGGGTGTGATCCTGGGCAAACAGAAAATCTTTGGCGTCTCGCTCGGCGCAACCTTTGTCCTGTTCATGGGCATCCTGGCCGGACACCTGGGCCTCGCCGTCGACCCCAACATCATCAAATTCATTCAGGAATTTGGCCTCATCCTGTTCATCTTCTCGATTGGACTGCAGGTGGGTCCCAGCTTTTTCTCGTCGTTCAAGGAGGGCGGCCTGGTGCTCAACGGCTTGGCCGTGCTCATCATCACACTCAACATCGCCGTGGCCATGGCTATATATTATGGTGTGGGCACCGTGCGCATCACCGACCTGGTGGGCATCCTCTCGGGAGCCGTGACCAACACGCCCGGCCTGGGTGCCGCCCAGCAGACGCTCATCGAGACCAAGGGCGCCGACGCCGCCGCGCTCAACGAGGCCATGTCGATGGGCTATGCCGCCGCCTACCCCCTGGGTGTGGTGGGCATCATCCTGTCGATGATTGTGGTCAAGGTCATCTTCAAGATCAACGCCGAGAGCGAGTCCAAGCACATCGAGGACGAGGCAGCACAGTCGCAGCTGGCCCCGCACATCCTCACCTACCGCGTGACCAACAAGCTCATCTTCGGCCGCGACCTGCGTCGCCTGCACGCCATCATCGACCACAACTTCGTCATCTCGCGCATGAAGCGCGCCAGCGATGGCGAGGTGGTCATCCCCAAGAGCGACACCATCATCAACGAGGACGACCTGCTGCTCATCGTCATGAGCGCCCAGGACGAGGAAGTGTTCGACTCGATCATCGGCCCCCGCATCGACATGGACTGGGACCACGAGCAGGCACAAGTCGTCTCGCGCCGCATCCTGGTCACCAACAGCGCCATGTCGGGCCGCAAGCTGGGCTCGCTGCGGCTGCGCATGGGCTTCAAGCTCAACGCCACCCGCGTCAACCGTGCCGGCATCGACCTCCTGGCCAGCCCCAACCTCAGCCTGCAGGTGGGCGACCGCCTGACCGTGGTGGGCAACATCGAGGACATCAACCGCCTGGCCGAGAAGCTGGGCAACTCGATGAAGCGCCTCAACCAGCCCAACATGTTCACCATGTTC
>DEKO01000140.1:1119-2024 GCA_002353885.1 Porphyromonadaceae bacterium UBA2720 | reverse complement strand
ATCCTCATCGGCCGCTATGGCTACAAGATGAAGCTCGTGACCTACACCAGCTCCAGCGCCAACCTGCTGCTACGCGAGCTGGGCATCTGCCTGTTCCTAGCCTCGGTGGGCATCGCCGCCGGCGGCAACTTTGCCGAGACCGTGTTCAACGCCCAGGGTGCCCTGTGGGTGCTCTACGGCTTCCTCATCACGTTCATCCCGCTGCTGATTGTCGTCATCCTGGCCCGTGGCAAGTACAAGCTCAACTACTGCACCCTCATGGGCCTCGTGGCCGGCTCGACCACCGACCNNCCGCCCGCGCTGGCCTATGCCAACAAGACCGCCGGCAACGACGCACCCGCCGTAGCCTACAGTACGGTCTACCCGCTGACCATGTTCTTGCGCGTGATCACGGCCCAACTCATCGTGATGATATTGGCCTAAACTGCCACATTGACACAAAAGCTGCCATTTTGCCTGTATTTACAGACATTGTGGCAGCTTTCTCTATCTTCCAGCCCATGGCACAGGGTTTGCTAATCTTGGGGTGAGCGCGGCGCTGAAGCCGATGCTCCAACAACGAATGTTTAACACTTAAAATAAATAGGAGGATAGAATTATGTATCTTACACGCAGAAATCAGAATTGGTTGCCCGAGGTTTTCAACACCCTGTTTGACACCGACATGTTTCCCAAGATGAACATGAGCACGACCACTTCGCCGGCCATCAACGTGATTGAGAAAGACAACGAGTATGATGTTGAGCTAGCCGCTCCCGGTATGACGCGTGACGACTTCAAGGTCACACTCGATGAGGAGGAGAACCTGGTTGTCGACCTCGAGAAGAAAGTCGAGACCCACGAGGGTGATGACAAGGACAAGAAAGAGAAAGAGAACGGCCGCTACCTGCGCCGCGAGTTCAGCT
>DEKO01000140.1:892-1100 GCA_002353885.1 Porphyromonadaceae bacterium UBA2720 | reverse complement strand
ACCTTGCTGCTGCCCGACGACGTCGACCGCGAGAAGATCAGCGCCAACTGCGAGCATGGTGTGCTCCATGTGGTTCTGCCCAAGTTCACCCCGCAAGAGATGAAGAAGGAATCCAAGGTCATCGAGATCCAGTAAAGACTGTGGCGCCGAGGCGCCAAGCTCAGAGTGGCAGAGATTTGCACACTGAACACACTGAATACACAGAAAA
>DEKO01000140.1:0-776 GCA_002353885.1 Porphyromonadaceae bacterium UBA2720 | reverse complement strand
GCACTTCGTGGTTTACACAGATTTGGAAAGATTTTTTTTGAAGACAACACGGACAACGCGGACAATGTTTTTCATGTTGACAATCTGTTTTGACTTGCCTACATCAATGAATTGTTCGTATTGTTCTTATTGTTTTCTAAACACAAAAAATCTGTGTAAATCTGTGTGCAAAACTATTTTCAGTAGTAAAGTAGTAGTGTAGTAATGTAGTAAAGCCATTACATGATTGTGGCAGCCACAACGCAGTTCCCCCTTCAGGGGGTTAGGGGGACTCTTCCCCCTCTTTAGGGGGGATTGAGGGGGGCTCCATCTGTGTGAGATTTTGCAGCCTGGCTGAGTATAGCACACAGATTATCACAGATTTACACAGATTTGGAAAGATAATAATATTCTGTGTATTCAGTGTATTCTGTGTGAGGCTTTCACTGCCAGGCAGATCCTTAATTATATGAGAAATCCCCACAATTGATGATGCGTTTCGCATTTTTTCGCCACATTTGGCGATTGTGGGGGCTATGGAGCGGCAGTAATTTTGCAATGTGAAAATCGGGATAGTTTAGCCCCGAACTCACACCGAAACAAAAAGTGAATTAGTTATTAGTTGAAATAGATATTTTTTACGTAGCCACTTCTAACAAGAATAGTAAGTTAAACGGACGAATTTGCCGCACGATGTGATATCGCGCGGCCTTTTCTTTTTAAGCCCCCCTCAATCCCCCCTAAAGAGGGGGAAGCTCAGCCAGGCAGAGATTTGCACACAGATTGCTGCGCGCGTT
>DEKO01000054.1:679-5952 GCA_002353885.1 Porphyromonadaceae bacterium UBA2720 | reverse complement strand
CGCAGCGCAGTAATTTTAGGAATTAAGGAATTTTCTTATTCGCGTGATTCGCGGTTTAAATAATAAATGGAGGAAAAATTATCCTAATTCGGGCTGTAGATTTTGATGATTGGGCAGAATGTGTTAACTTTGCACGCTAAAACAATCAAGAATATTATTAACTGTACAAACTCATGAAAAATTTAGACCAACTACTTGCCGAGAAATTGCTCAGTATCAGTGCCATCAAGCTGCAGCCCAGCATCCCCTTTGTGTGGGCATCGGGCTGGAACTCACCCATCTATACAGACAACCGCAAGACACTGTCCTACCCCGATGTGCGCAACTTCATCAAGGTTGAGCTCTCGCGACTCATCGCCGAGAACTTCAGCGAGGCCGAGGTCGTGGCAGGTGTAGCCACAGGTGCCATTGCGCAGGGCGCACTCGTGGCCGACACCCTGTCGTTGCCATTTGTCTACATCCGCTCGACACCCAAGGATCATGGGCTGGAGAACCTCATCGAGGGCAACATCAAGCCCGGGCAGAAGGTGGTCATCGTCGAGGACTTGGTTTCGACAGGTAAGAGCAGCCTCAAGGCAGCCCAGGCTGTGCGTGATGCCGGGGCCGAGGTCATCGGCATGGTCGCCATCTTCACCTATGAGTTCCCGCAGGCAGCCGAGGCTTTCAAGCAGGCCGGCATCCAGCTGCTCACCATCAGCAACTACACAGCCATGATTGATGCCGCAGTCAAGGCCAAGTACATCAAGCCCGAGGATGTCGAGACACTCAAGCAGTGGCGCGAGGATCCAGCCAACTGGACCCCGTCCACCCCAGCTATCGACTAATTATTCTTAATTCTTAATTCTTCATTAATTGGATACATACAAGAGCGATGCCCAGCGCATCAACCATAATATTGAGACCATCTACGGGAAACTGAGCAATCCTTCTGTTTTCCAAGCTCAAATCGAAGCTAACAAAGACCGCCTACCCGACGAGGCACGTGCCAACATTGACAAGGTCACCTTTGGCCCCGACTCCATCAGCATCGAGTCGCCCATGGGACCACTCAAGCTCGCTGTTGACGCTGAGCAGAGCGTGGCGCCCAACCGCATCGTCTTCACCGCGGCCCAGGCACCTGTCAAGTTCAACATGGTCATTGAACTCACTGCCGTGAGCGACAGCGAGACCGACAGTGTGGCCTCGCTGCAGCTCGACCTGCCCTTCTTCTTGCGCGGCATGGTGGGCAAGCAACTCGAGGAAGGAGCCAAAAAGTTTGGCCAGATGCTGGCCATGCTCCCCTACGACAACCTTTGAGGCCCTTTCGAATGTTCGAGCACACGATTGCTCGATAACTCGTATTTCAAAGAAAAATGAAGACCCCAGCACAGGCATTATCGGCACTGGCGGCGTTGTGTAGCCGTGGTGAGCAGGCCGAGAGTGACTTGCGCGAGAAACTGCGCAAATGGGAAGTCTCGCCTGCCGATGCCGACCGCATCATCCAGCGGCTCAAGGAAGAGAACTTCTTGAGCGATGAGCGTTATGCCCGTGCCTTCGTGCGTGACAAATTTCGATTTAATGGTTGGGGACGCATCAAGATTGCCCATGCCCTGCGCCAGAAGCACATCGACAGCCAGTGGATTGAGCAAGCCCTTGCCGATGAGATTGACGATGCGGCCTATCACGACACACTCATCCGCTTGATGCAGGGCAAGCTCCGTTCGGTGGCTGGCCGGGAGCCGCAGGCAGCCCGCGCCGCCTTGCTGCGTTTCGCCGCTTCACGCGGCTTTGAGTCTGACCTGTGCTACCGTTGCCTCGACGAGGTGTGGCGTGCAAATGACCTGACCGATGATCAATAAGCTGACAGAGTGGGGCAGGGCGCTGGCCGACGTGTTCATGCCCCGGCTATGCCCAGTGTGTGGCAAAGCACTCGTTGCCGACGAACCATACATCTGTCGGGGATGCTTGGCAGCCTTGCCACGAACACACCTCGAGGAGGTCGATTTTAACACCATGGAGCAGCTCTTTGCCGGCAAGGTGCCCATCGAGCGTGCCACCGGCTATTTCTACTACCAGAAGAGCAGTCCCTATGCGCAGATCCTCTATGACATCAAGTATCGCAACCGCCCCCAGATGGGCAGGTGGCTCGCCGCCCGTGCAGCGGGCGAACTGAGGAATAGCGGTTTTTTCGACGACATCGAGGTCATCGTGCCTGTGCCATTACATCCCAGCAAACTTGCTGAGCGGGGTTACAACCAGAGCGACTACCTGGCGCGGGGCTTGTCGCAGGCACTAGGCATACCGGTCATCGATGCACTCAAGTCGACCCGTGCTCATGGCTCACAGACCCGCCGCAGTGCCACCGACCGATGGCTCAACGCACAGCACACCTATGCCCTGCGCCAAGCAAAAGCTAGCCAAATCGAGAATAAACACATCCTCCTGGTCGACGATGTGGTCACCACAGGTGCCACACTCGAAGCCTGCACTCATGCCCTGCTCACCGCTCCAGGCACGCAGGTCACCCTCTTCACCCTAGCCACCGCCCGCCTCGACTGAATGATACAATTGGGGACGGTTCTCAATTGTATCATTTTTGCCAGAGTACGGCTGTGCCTTGGGTCCAGCCCTACGTGCATCGCACTGTGTTCCCACCCATTGCCCTGTCATCTAATGGCTATAATTGGCGGAAACCCATCAAAAAAGTGGCCTTTCCGCCAAATATAACACCTATATTTGGCGGAATGATGTACTCAAAAGCTCAAACTACAGGTTGTCATCATTCCATCGTTGTCCCCATTGTCCGTGTTGTCTTCTAATAAGAGAATCAGCGTAATCTGCTATTCTGCATGATGCTTGGCATATCGCCGGGTGCGGCTGTCGTTGATGATGCCGTGCCAGTTGAGGCCATGTGCAAAGTCGTAGGTGTTGCCGTCGATGTCGGTGTAAGGAGTCATGTCGTGAGGCACGTCCTCGCGTTGGGCCTCGACAGTGAGCATATCAGCTGGCAGCTGAAAGGGCAACAGCCCTTGCGGCTCAAAGTTGCCCGAGATGATGTCTAACTTGGCCTTGTTCTGCACCCCGAAGCACAGCAACAGGGCATCGGCGGCAGGCTCAAATTCGGCGACAACAGCTGGGCGGGTGATGTTTAGGGTCACAATGACGGGCTTGTTGCCCATGAGGCGGCGGGTCTCCAGAACGAGATCCAGGTCGCTCTCGTTAGCAGTGGTGACGCGCTTGCCACGGTAACTGCGGTTTGTATCAGGCTCTAGCGGGTCGCCACCGGCAATGCTGGTCTCGCGGGCAGTGAGGGCCGTGTAGGGCCGATATTGCAGGCTGATGGGCATATAACCGTTGCCGCCAGCCTCAAGGTCGGAGCGAGAGTAACCAAATCCTCCCAGTGGCTCGTCGATGTCGACCAGAGCAAAGTCGGCCTGCGAGGGGTCGTCCACAACAGTGAAGTACTGCTCCACCAGACTGCGGCTGATGGGGTAGTCGGAACGCTCGTCATATTTCTCGCCCCAAAAGCCAGTCATGGCAGGGTAGTGCCTCTTGGGCAGATAGACGCGAGCACGTGGCTGCATGGGCAGGCTACCATTGTGGTTCTTGGCCATGACGATGGAGCGCAGCTGTGCCTCATAGCCCTCGCGCATATATTCGGCATTGCCCACAACTTCAGTCGCCTCGGCCGGATCGGTATAGGGATTCTCAAATAGTCCGGTGCGGAAAATGTTGAGCAGCAGCCGGCGGGCACTCAGTTCAAATCGCTCTCGGGCACTGTCGGTGCCATAGTCGCGCTCCCACATGTGGTAGGCCTCGATGATGGGGCGTGTGTCCTGGTTGCCGCCAAACTGGTCGACTCCTGCCAGCAGTGCACGGTAGTGGCGCTCAGCTATGCTCAGATGCTCCACACCCCATGGCTTGCCCCAGTGACGGTCCACGGCAGTGTAGTCGCCTGTCACCACCCAGTCGGTGCAGGCCACACCATCGAAACCATAGCGTTTGCGCAGCAATTCGGTGATGATGTAGCGGCTATAGTTCATCGCCACATTCTCGCCGTTGGGGGCAATGTCCCATGGGATGGTGTAGAATGGCATGACCGCGCTAGCACAACGTGTGGGGCCATCAAGCTTGAATGCCCCGTCAACAAAGGGGCGAAGTCGTGTCGAGAACTTTCCGCCGGGATAGACGGCAAACTTGCCGAAGCTGTAGTGCGAGTCACGGCCAGCCTCTTCTGAACCGCCGCCGGGCCAATGCTTGACCATGGCATTGACGCTGTGGTAGCCCCAACCGCCATCGATGTGGGCGCTGCCGGTGCTGGTCTGGAAGCCATCGCAGTAGGCGCGGGCATAGTCGGTCACCAGCTGTGGATCCTCGCCGAAGGTGCCCAGCACGCGGCGCCAGCGTGGCTCGGTGGCAAGGTCGACCTGGGGCGACAGGGCGGTGGTGATGCCCAGTGCCCGATACTCGCGTGAGGCAATCTGGCCAAAACGCCTGACCAGTTCGGGATCCATGATGGCTGCCATGCCGATGGGGCGGGGCCACAACGAGATGTGTCCGCCGGCTCCAGCCAGGAACTCATCGGTCGTGGCTGTCTCGTTGCGCGGATCGCTGCTGTTGTTGGCAGGGATGCCATGGCCCAGGCCTTCGACAAGGGCTTGCACGCGGTTGTTCCACCGGGCGGCCACGGCCGGGCTCTCAACCTTGGTCACCAGCACAGCACGCACATTGTCGTCGCGCAGAAAGGCTATCTGTTCGTCGGTGAGCGCTGAAGGGTCTGCGCCACTCTCGGCCAGCGTCTTGCCGCCATACACCGGTTTGCCTGTCTGTGGCACCGGCTGGTGCAGGCTGTAGAGCATCAGACCAGCAATCTCCTCAACGCTGAGTCGGCTGGCAAGGTCACGAGCACGCTCTTGTGCACTCAGGCGCCAGTCCTCATAGGGCAACAGTGTGCCGTTGTGGGCCAGGTCCTTAAAGGCCTTGCCATCAACAATGATGATGTCAACCCCGCTCTGTGGCGAATATCCCAGCGAGGGGCCATCGGGCTGACTGAGCACGTTATATCCTTCGTGCTCTTCAATCTGGAAGGAGTGGGGCAGAGCTTTTGGCGTCATGCCACTGGTTGTCGTAATCATGGTCGCAGCCATCAAAGCGGTGAGATTCATTATATATTCAAGTCTCTTAAGTAGTTAAGTTGTTAAATGGAGTTAAGACGTCACACTATCGTGGCGGTGGGTACGCGCGTTTGATAATCTTGGCTGCACTCGGCAGTCCATGCAAGCATGACTGCGCTC
>DEKO01000054.1:0-619 GCA_002353885.1 Porphyromonadaceae bacterium UBA2720 | reverse complement strand
TTAACTCCTTAACTTCCTTAACTACTAACAAGAAACCGTTTTAGGAAGTTAAATGATATCGAAAAAAGTGCCCCGTTGAGGGGCACTTTGTTGTTTACTTGACGATGATCAGGTAGTAGTTCTTCTTGCCGCGTTGAGCCAGGATGTACTTGCCGTTGAGCAACATGTCGGTCGATGCCGGTGTGTTGGGGTCGGCCAGTTTCTCCTTGTTGATGCTCACGCCGCCGCCTTGAGTGAGCTTGCGCATCTCGCCCTTGCTGGGGAAGACCGGCGCAGCCTCGGTGAGCAACGAGATGAGCGGTGTGCCCTGCTCGATGGTCTCGCGGCTGACCTCGAATTGAGGAACCCCCTCAAAGACAGCCAGCAGCGTCTGCTCGTCAATCTTGTGCAGGATATCCTTGGCCTGGTTGCTGAACAGAATCTTCGACGCCTCGACGGCCATCTCATAGTCCTCAAGGCTGTGGGCCATGATGGTGACCTCGCGGGCCAGACGCTTCTGCAGCGGACGCTGGCCGGGGTCTTGCGCCTGCTCGGCCTCGAGCGCGGCAATCTCTTCTTGTGTCAGGTCGGTGAATATCTTGATGTACTTGGCGGCATCCTCGTCGCTGACGTTGAGCCA
>DEKO01000065.1:9524-31944 GCA_002353885.1 Porphyromonadaceae bacterium UBA2720 | reverse complement strand
GCACTTCTTATTGGAACTTTCAGGCCCAAAACCGCCACAAATTTACGAAAAAATTACTTGCACATTAAACAAAATTGAACTAATTTTGTCTTTCAAATTAAATAATGACACTCATGAAGCGAAAAATCATCACGCTCCTCGCTTGTCTGGCAGTGGCAACTGCTGCGATGGCACAGGAGATTGAATATACTGGGGTGAGAATCTTCGATCCTAGTGTGCACTCGGTGCAAGTGGCACCGGCAAGCAACCCTTACCTGCCACCGGTCATCATGATGGGTGGCGACGACCGCATCAACGTGTCGTTCGACATCTTGGACTATGACTTGCACTATCTGCGCTACAGTGTCTATCACTGCGATGCCATGTGGCGGCCCTCACAACTGGTCGAGAGTGAGTGGGTGAGCGGATTCAACCAGGCTGACATCAACGATTATGCCCAGAGCCAGGCGACGTTCACACACTACTATAACTACGCCTTGTCGCTGCCCAACGATGAGATGCAGTTGCTCATCAGTGGCAACTATCTGTTGCGCGTCTACGAGCAGGACGACCCTGACAAGGTGCTGTTCCAGACCCGCTTCAGCCTGTGCGAGAACCGTGTGGGCGTGCAGGCCGGAGTCACTTCGCGCACCGACTTTGACTACAACGATGCGCACCAGCAGCTCGACATTACGCTCAACTTCAAGCCTGGCACCATCATGGACCCATATGGCGAACTCACCACAGTAGTCACTCAGAACACCCGCACCGACAACGAGGTGGTCTTGCGCCAGCCCATGAGCGTGGGGGTGGGGACAGTGACCTACGACCACCAGCCGCAGCTCATCTTCAAGGCAGGCAATGAGTACCGACGATTTGAGACGGTATTTGAGCACTCGCTCAACATGGGCGTGCAGGCCATCGAGTACTTCGAGCCTTACTACCACGCCACGCTCTATCGCGACGAGCCCCGCATCGGACGGGAGTATGTTTATGACCAGACGCAGCACGGACGCTTCACCATCCGCAACGCCGAGGCCGATGATAATGCCACCGAGGCTGACTACATGGTCACGCACTTTACCCTCGACACTGGCGGCGAGCGATGGACAGGGGGAAATATCTTCTTGGAGGGTGAGTTTGCTCATGGTTTGCCTGCCCAGCAGGTGCTCATGCAGTGGGACCAGACGATGATGTGCTATAGTTGCGATTTGTTGCTCAAGCAAGGTGCTTACAACTACCAGTACCTGTGGGTGCCCGATGGCACGCAGGTGGGACGCACCGACTTTATCGACGGCGACAAGTATCAGACCGTCAACAACTACTACATTCGTGTCTACGACCGGCCGTCGGGCGAACGCTATGACCGGCTGGTGGGCTTCGGTGTCACCCGGTCAGGAATCTAGTTAATCAAGAAGCGAGAAGCGAGAGCAAGAAGATTGCCCACGGTCAGCTATGCCGCGACTCCCGTCGCGGCCTTCTTGCGCATCTTGATCACACCCACATAGGTGAGGAGCACAATGTTCATCAGCAACGCATAGATGATGGCTGGGGTGGCGATGACAGGATTATCAAAGATAAACGGGCTGGAGGCAATGGCGATGGCCTGGGCGGCATTCTGCATGCCCACCTCGATGACGATGGTACGTCGCACCTGACCTGACAAGTGTGTCATGCGTGACAACAACGAGGCTACAGCAATGGCTAGCAAAATCAAGGCTAACACACACGAGCCCAGTTGCCCGAAATTGGCAAGAATTGTCTCTTTGTGCTGTACAAAAAAGATTCCGGCTAGCAGCATCAGGGCGGGAAAAGCCACCTTACCCAGTACTCGAGCCATGGCGCTTGCGGCCTTGGGCCACCAGTGTTTGACACCAACGCCCAGTGCAATGGGTACAGCCATCAGCACGATGTTTTGCATCAACAGATTTCCTACAGGCAGGTGAACGGCTCCAACAGCCTCAGCGCCACTGGCCGCTACAGCCCACGACAGGATGAGGGGGACGGTCACTAGCGTAATGAGGCTGCTCATGGCCGTCAGGGTCACCGACAGTGCCACATCGCCGCCGGCCAACATCGAGAACACGTTGCTCGAACTCCCACCAGGGCAACATGCGATGAGCACCAGACCCACAAAGAACAGGGACGGAAATTGAAAGGCTACAGCTAGACCATAGGCTATGGCCGGCAATACGATCAGTTGGCCTAAGAGACCTATTGCCACGGGCAGTGGACGTTGTGCCAGCAACCTGAAGTCGCTCAGTCGCAACGTCAGTCCTAGGTCAAACATCAAGATGGAGAGAATCGGGATTACGAGTAGGATAGGATTCATGGAAAATTAACTTGAATAGAATGTTGTCTGAATCAGCAATAGGTTCAATTATAGCTATGTAGGCCGGTAATCTTAAATGATAAATTCAAGTCGTCTGATTTAGAGTAAGACTTGAAGTTTTTGCACATAAACGAATCTAAGTTTCTTCCTCCTTGGTGGTGATGTTGAGGGCTTCGGTGCCTTTGGGCACAAGCAAGGCGCTAGCCTCGTAGAGGATATAGAGCGGCAGGAAGACAACCGAGAGAGTGAACAAGTCGCCGGTTGGGGTAATAATGGCGGCCAGCACCACCAGCGCCACAATGGCATGGCGGCGGTACTTGGAAAAGAAATCGCGGTGCAGCACGCCGATGTTGCCCAGCAACCAACACAATAGTGGCAGCTCGAAGACAACGCCCATAAAGAATACCATCATCAAGAAGTTGTCCATATAGCTGTCAAGCGACACCTGATTGGGCACCAACTGGCTCACGTGATAGTCGGCCAGAAAACGCAAGATGATGGGAAACACCAGGAAGTAACCCACAGCGACACCCAAGTAGAACATGAACACGCCGAACAGAAAAGCACGTCTCACGCCGCGACGCTCGTTCTGGTAGAGTGCGGGGGCGATGAAAGTCCACAACAGGTAGAGGATGATGGGGAAGGTGAGTACTACAGCCAACCAGAACGACGTGCTCAGGTGGATGTAGAGCTGTGAGGCCAGCTGGATGTTGATCAAGTCGACATGAAAGTCGCCGCCCAGCTCCGACATGCCGGGTATCGTCGCTGCCAGCCGGTCAATCCAGCGATAGAGGGCAAAGTCGCTGCTGCAAGGTGCCAAAATCACGCGGTCAAAGATGTCGGGCATCCAGATGAACAGAGCCACAGCGGCAATGACAAGCACCACCGCAATCTTGATCAAGACACCGCGCAGGTCGTCAAGATGCTCCCAGAAGGACATCTCCTTCAAGTCGTCCCGATCGGCCACTTATTTGTCCAGCTTCTTGGGCTCGTCGACTGGTTTGTTCATCTCCTCCTCAACCTCGTTGAGACCCTTCTTGAACGCACTCATGCCCTTGCCCAAGCCTTGCATCAGCTCGGGAATCTTCTTGCCGCCGAACAGCAGCAATACAACTACCAAGATGGCGATCCATTGCCATCCCATAATCATCAGTGTCATATCTATAAGTGTTTTAAAATCGACCACAAAGGTAATGGTTCGGGGGGACATGGGCAAATTTTGGCCTGATTTTTGCAATTATGTGCGCAGAATTCACTACTTTTGCACCCTCAAATCGAAAACACTAACTCAAATAACAAAGTAGAATGAAAGCATTTGTTTTTCCTGGACAAGGCTCACAGTTTGTGGGCATGGGCAAAGAACTGTATGACAACAACGCTAAGGCCAAGGAACTCTTTGAGAAGGCCAACGAGGTGCTGGGGTTCCGCATCACCGACCTGATGTTTGACGGCACCGAGGACGACCTCAAGCAGACCAAGGTCACGCAACCCGCCGTCTTCTTGCACTCGGTCATCTTGGCGCTGACCATGGGCGACGAGTTCAAGCCCGACATGGTGGCCGGACACTCGCTGGGCGAGTTCAGCGCACTGGTCGCTGCTGGAGCCCTGTCGTTCGAGCAGGGACTGAAGCTGGTCGAGGCACGCGCACTGGCCATGCAGAAGGCTTGCGAGGCCGCACCCAGCACCATGGCGGCCATCATCGGCATGCCCGACGAGAAGGTTGAGGAGATCTGCGCCACCATTCCTGGTGTGTGCGTCCCCGCCAACTACAACTGTCCTGGACAGGTCGTGATCTCGGGTGAGTTTGAGGCCATCGAGGCCGCATGTGCCAAGTTCAAGGAGGCCGGAGCCAAGCGCGCACTGCCCCTGAAGGTCGGTGGTGCTTTCCACTCGCCGCTGATGGAGCCTGCCCGCGCTGAACTCGCCAAGGCCATCGACGAGGCTGAGTTTATGGTGCCCCGTTGCCCCATTTATCAGAATGTTGATGCCAAGCCGCACACCGACCCTGTCGAGATCAAGGAGAACCTGGTCAAGCAGCTCACTGCCCCCGTGCGTTGGAGCCAAATCATGGCTGCCATGGTTGCCGACGGCATGAAAGAGGCCGAGGAACTCGGTCCGGGCAAGGTGCTGCAAGGCCTGATTGGCCGCACCTACCGCGACATCTCAGTCACCGGTCGTCAATGAGTTTTACCAATCAGCAATGCACAGTCACGTCTAGTGATTGTGCATTGTGCATGATGAATCACATTGAATTATGGATTACTTATTTCTCATTCTAGGACTGGGCCTCCTGCTTGTAGCGGCCGACCTGCTGGTTGACTCGTCGGTGGCCATTGCCCAACGAGCCAAGATCTCGAACTTCATCATTGGCTTGACCATCGTGGGCATGGGTACCTCGTCACCCGAATTGTTTGTGGGAGTCTCATCGGCCCTGAGCGGCAGCGGTGACATCGCCATGGGCAACGTTGTGGGCAGCAACATTGCCAACATCCTGCTCATTCTGGGTGTGTCGGCAACGATCCTGCCGTTTGCCATCGAGCGCACCACACAACGCCGAGACATCCCCTTCGGCATCTTTGCAGCCGTCATGCTGTTATTGCTCGCCAACGACAAGTTGATTCCAGGCATCGAGGAGAACGAAGTGTCGCGACTTGACGGCATCTTCTTCCTTGTGCTCTTTGTGGCTTACATGTGCTACATCATCATTGGCAAGGGCAAGAACCCGCAAGAAGCCATACAGGAAGCCGACGAGGACACCAAGAGCAAATTTACTGGCAAGAATCCTGTGCTGCTGTGGTGCATCGCGCTGGCCTCGTTGGCAGGTCTGATCTTCGGTGGCAACTTGTTTCTTGACTCGGCCAAGAACCTGGCCCGTGCCTGGGGCATGAGCGAGGCGGTGATTGCCATCACCATCGTGGCTGTGGGCACATCACTGCCCGAGCTCATCACAGCCATTGTGGCTGCGTGCAAGAACAATCCACAGCTGGCCTTGGGCAATGTGCTGGGCAGCAACGTGTTCAACATTCTGTTCATCTTGGGCGTATCGGCCACGGTCAAGCCTATCAAGTTGGTCAACATCAACATGGTCGACTACCTGGTGGTGATAGGTGCTAGTGTGATGACCTATCTGGTGGTGTTCACCTTCGGCAAGCGCCGCTTCGACCGAATTGAGGGCGTGATCTTCCTGCTCTGCTACGTGGGTTATACCGTCTACTTGCTCATGCGCTGACCGGCAGGCAGCACAACAACACACCAGAGGGGGCGACAATTGTCGCCCCCTCTGCTTTTCCGGTCAGTCGGTTATCAGGTTGTGTAGTAGCACATCGCCATGCGCTGTGCATTGTGCGTCATGGAGCTTTTCGACGTGCTGGTGCAGTGACTTGAATCGCTTGTCGGCCTTAGTGATGAATTGTGAGTTGCCAATTCTTGACAATGCGTCAAGTGCTGAGGTTACAGTCAGTTGATTCACATCGTAGGCCGGCTGGTAGGCCGGTTCATCATCGGTGGTGATGGTGGAGATGAGTCCAGCACGTTGCAGACGTTCGAGCAGTCTGTCGGCCAGCATAGCCGGCAAGTCGAGGTCGCACAGCAGTTCGCTGCGTGTCACAGCAGGCTTCCGCTCGCTGAACCGCTTGGCCATAAGGGCCAGCACTCCCAGGGCCAACTCGTCGGCATAGCGCATCGAGATGTCGCTGACCTGATTAGCGTGGGCAAAGTTGTAGTAGTTCTGGGCGGCATAGGTCAATGCAGCACCGGCCAGGGTGATGAGCCAAGACAACTGCAGCCAAATCAGCAACAGGGGCAAGAAGGCAAAGCTGCCGTAGATGGCGTTGTACTTCGACACATACACTTGGCCGGTGACAAACAACCATTGCAGCACCTGGAAGCCGATGGCACTGAGCAGGCCCGCCCCGAGCGCGCATCGCAGATTGACACGCGTGTTGGGTATGACATAGAACATCATGCTAAGCACGCCCCAGGTGACAAGCCAGGGTGTCAGTCGCAGTGCCACGCGAGCCACGGGCGAAAAGAAGTCGTCGGCAAGCGCCTGTTGCACAGTGTCGCTCATCAGCACCTCGACGCCGGCACTGCACATCATCATCACAGGCAGCAACAGCATCAACGCGGTGTAGTCGGTGAACTTGCGCACCATCGAGCGATCTTTGGTGATGCCCCACACCTTGTTAAATGTGTCCTCGATGTTGCTCATCAGCGAGAGCAGAGTCCACAGCAACACCACCACGCCGATGCCGATGAACGCTCCCTGTGAGGCCTGAGACAGGTAGTTGTCAACATAGGACAACGCGCTAGTCAACGCTTGGCGCTGGGCAGGAAAGTAGTTCATCAGTTGGCTCTGTAACAGGGCTTGGAAGCCGAAGCCGCGGCCGATGGCGAAAAGCATCGCCAGGGCAGGGACAAGTGCCAGGACGGTGCTGTAGGTCAGCGAGCCGGCACGCATCTGCAGGTCACGGTCCAGAAACGAACGCACACTCAGGTTGATGACCTTCAGTGCGCGCACCTTCCACGACTTGCTTGGGTCGCCCCACACGCGGCGCATGCAGTACTCCACGTTGTCGCATAGGCGCTCCCAGAGACTTTTGTCCTGTCCATGGCCGGCTTGGCTGTTGCTCTTGTTGTTCATTCGATTCATCGCCTCGTGTTTGACAATCATGACCGCAAAAGTAGTATAAACCCCACAAAAAGACAAATTCTAAAGCATTTTCTTGCTCATTTGGCACAATATTTGTACATTTGCAAAAAAATATTGGAAACTATGGACAAGAAAATTCTCATTGGTCTGGCCATGTTGATTGTCATGGCTGCGACTGCAACCGCAAAAGTCAAAAAATACGTTCCTGAGCGCGACGACTATACCTTCAAGACCTGCGTGTGTGCCACCTCCGATGACGACGGTCAGTGTTTCATCGCCGATAGCGTCGTCACCACCGTTACCGACAAGATGGGCCACTCATTTACGCTGGTGAGTACCACACAACCGCTTGACACTATCTACTGGAAAGGATTCGGCGAAATTCGAGAAGATGACATCAACTTTGACGGCACGTCCGACCTGATGATTTGTCTGGGACCGACAAATAGCTTCGGCGGCTACACCTACGATGGCTATGTCTGGGACAATGACGAGCACAAGTTTAAGCATGTCGAGGAATTTGACAAAATCATGGATCCCGTGTTCCAACCCGAAAATAACCAGATTCTGGGCACCTTCCGCATCGACAACCACTACTGGACCACCCGTTACGAGTGGCAGAACGGCCAACTTGTCCTCATCGAGGAAGACGATTTTGAACTCGACACTGAAGACTGATGACCCTCGGATGAGTGCTAGATGATAGCAAAAACAGCGGAAAAACGGCTTTGCACCGCTTTTTTCGCTGTTTTTTGTTCGGCAATCCGAAAAATCTTCGTATTTTTGCCCTTTGTTATGCGCGTGTGCGCATGTTGTTGGCTAAATGACTGAAGAGAAAAAACGGCATAGGGGCTGGAAAATAGCAAGTTGGCTGCTGGGTGGTCTGCTCGGCATTGCCGTGTTGTTGCCCTTGTCGCTCTACATCCCCTGGGTGCAGAACAAGGTCAAGGACATCGCCTGCCGATGGGCCAGTGAGAAGACTGGCATGGACATCTCGGTGGGGCGCATCCTGGTCAAGTTTCCGCTCGATATCAGTGTCGACGACGTGCTCATCATCGACAGCAATCGCGACACCATGCTCCAAGCCGAGAATGTCACGGCTGATGTGGCGTTCAAACCCCTGCTAGACAAGCGAGTCGAGGTTGACGACGCCCAGCTCACCAATGGCCGCTACCGCATGGTCACTGAGGACTCGTCAATGGTGCTTAACACTCAGGTCCAGCATGCGCAGTTCCGTGGCGTGGGCGTCGATCTCAAGCACAACGAGGTCAATGTCATTGACGGATCGCTGCGCGGTGGTGATGTGACGCTGTCCTATCTGCCCCACAAAGTGGTGCATGAGCCCGACACCACGCAGTCCGAACCCTGGCATATCCGAGCTCACACACTCACCCTTGACGATGTGAACTACAAAATGGACATGTTGCCAACTATTGACAATATGGAGGCATACATTGACCATGCCGTGCTTAAAGGTGGTGCCGTCGACACCGGCAAGAAGACTGTCGATGCCCGGTCGCTTGAGCTAGACAGTGCCGATGTGCGATATGTCTATCCCAGCGAAAAGTTTGCCAAGGAGTATAGTCGCGAACATCCCATTCCCCCCGACACGCTGCCAAAAAATCCCAACGACTCCATCCCATGGACCGTCAAGGCCGACAGCTTGCGCATCACCGGCGGACATGCCGTCTATGCCCAGCGCGACGCTAAGCCCAAGGGAACTCAGGGCCTGGACATGAACTATAT
Organism: Porphyromonadaceae bacterium UBA2720; assembly: GCA_002353885.1. GTDB lineage: Bacteria > Bacteroidota > Bacteroidia > Bacteroidales > Muribaculaceae > Sodaliphilus. Next base: position 23,236 of record DEKO01000065.1, on the reverse strand, counting down.
CGAAGTCAGTGACCTGGATGTCGAGGTCAATGACTTCTATAACCGCGGCACCAACACCGTCGTGCCGGTCAAGCAGTTGCGTGCCAAGGAGCGCAGCGGGCTACAGGTCACTGAGGGCAATGGCACTGTCACGGTCGACGACCTGGGTGTGGATCTGGACAAGATGCACATCAAGACACCGATGAGCGACATCAACCTCGATGGACACATCGACCAGAAGATGCTCGAGGGCAAGAACGACGGATACATGAACGTCACCACTGACAGCAAGATTGCTGTGCAGGACGTGGCCAAGGCAGTGCCCTCGTTGGCCCCGACACTCAAGGACATTCCATCGTCACATCCCATTGCCATCAAGGGTTCGGTCAGTGGCAACACCCAGCAGGTCAACATGAAGAACCTCACGCTCGACATGCCGCGATATGCTCATGCCACCGTGTCGGGCCGCATCACCAACCCCATGGACACAGAGCGCATGGATGCCGACCTGGACATCGACGGACGCTTTGACAACATCAACTGGGTCAAACCCACACTGATGGACAAGGCATTGCAGAAGCAGGTCAATCTGCCCCCCATGGACCTCAAGGGCAAAGTGCGCTATTCGCGCGGCACGGTCAATGCCGATGCCACCTTGCACACACAGGGCGGAAGCATGGCAGCTCGAGGCTCCTACAACACCCGCACCGAGGAGTATGACGTGGACGCGCGGTTCAACAATTTCCCCGTGCGAGCCATTTTGCCACGCAGCGACACCGACCGGCTCACGGCCCACGTACGAGCCAGCGGCAAGGGCTTTGACTTCAACAACCCCAACACCGCAGTCAATGCTCAAGTTGACCTGGACGGCGTGCGCTTGGGCAAGAACCAGATTAAGGGCCTGCGAGCCGACCTGACGCTCAAGAATGGACAGGCCGATGGGCACGTCACTTCAACCAATCCAGACCTCAAACTTGATGCTGATGTGACAGCGCGCATCAGTGGCGACCACTATGTCATCAATGCTCAAGGCGTGGCCGACAACGTCGACCTCAAAGCACTAAAATATTATGATGGCGAAGGTGACTGCCGTGGCAGTACTCGATTCAACGTCAGCGCAGATGTCGACCTCAATAAGAAGGAGTATGATGCGGAGGTCAGCCTGACCGACCTCAACTGGCGACTGGGCAACGAAACCCTGGTGGCCGATAACGCCAATGCCACACTGCAGAGCGACCCGCAGAGCGGCACCAGTGCCACACTGGACAACGAGGACAATCACATCCGCTTCACCAGTGACCGCCACATCGAGCAATTGGTCGAGGACCTGGGCCATTTGGCCGATGTGGGCAACCAGCAATGGAAGGACCGCAGCATCGATATCGACCCGCTCAGGCAGGCGATGCCGCACTTTGACATGAGTGTCGACATGGGGCCCGATGGTGTGGTGCAGCGCTACTTGCAGAACTTCGACATCGACTTCCGCAGTGTCAAACTCGACATGACCAACGACTCGACCTTCTATCTCGACGGCAAGGCTCAAGGACTCACCGTGGGCGAGCGCAATGTCGACACCTTGACACTGCATGCCAATGAACTCGATGGCAAGTACCTGGCCTTCAAGGCACACATGGGCAACCGACGTGGCACTTGGGACGACATGGCACAAGTCACAGTCGAGGGCGGCATCAAGGGGTCGACGGTCGACTTCCTCCTGCGGCAGCAGAACATCAAGAAGGAGGCTGGCTACCGACTGGGCTGTAACGCCACGCTCACCGACACCGTCATCAATGCGCGCTTCTTCCCCGGCGATCCCATCATTGGATACCGCAAATGGACGGTCAACGAAGGCAACTTTGTCAACTATAACTATCATAACCGCATGTTTGACGCCAATTTAGACCTGCACAGCGGCGATAGTGGAATTAAACTTGTCACCAACAGACAACCTGGAGCGACTACCGAGGATATCAAGCTCGACATCGACAATCTCAAGATTGAGGAGTGGACACAACTCGTCCCGTCGCTCAAGGACACCAAGGGTAGCCTCAATGCTGACCTTGACCTGGCATTTGATGGCAAGAACATCGAGGGAGAAGGAGCTGTCGACATCAAGGACTTTGTCTATCTGGGCCACAATGAGGGTGATGTCAAGCTCAATACTCGATTTAATGTCGATCCTGAGACGGCGAGCACTCACCTGGGTGCCGAGATGCTCATTGATGGTGGCAAGGTGGCTGTGGCTTACGGCTCGCTCAATGACAGCACGGCACAGTCTCCGCTCAACCTCAACATCAAGCTGGAACGCTTCCCGCTAGGCAAGGCCGACCCGTTCCTGCCCGGTGATGGCATGGTGCATCTCAAAGGCTATGCCAATGGCAACCTCACCTTGCGCGGAACCGGTGACAAACCCGTGCTTCGCGGCAAGGTTGCCGGTGACTCGGCCTATGTCACACTGCCGCGTTATGGTGCAGAGTTGCGCCTAGGCAATGACAGCATCGTGGTGGATGACAGCTACATCACACTCAACGACATGCGTCTCTATGGATTGAACGACAACCCGGTGGTCATCAATGGCGATGTTGACTTCCGCGACCTTGACAACATGGGCATCAACCTGCGCATGCATGGTGACAACGTGCAGGTTATCGGCACCGAGCAGAAACCATGGAGTCAAGTCTTCGGCAAGGCATTTGTTGACATTGACGGCACGGTGCGCAGTAGTGGAGGCAACACCGTCACACGCGCCGATGTCACCTTGCTGCCCACCAGCAACATCACCTACGTCATGCAGGACGAGGTCACCGAACTGGGCAACAAGGTGGACGAAAACATGGTCACGTTCATCAACATGAAAGACTCAGTTGCCGATGAGACCATTATCAAGACTGCTGCGGCCAAGACCTCTAGCTCGGTTACGGCCAACATCAATGTCAATCAAGGTGCCAAAATTGGGGTGTACTTGTCTGAAGATGGCAAGAATCGCGCAATTGTCGATGGCAGTGGGTTGCTCAAGTATTCTATTGACTTCACAGGAAAGGACCGTCTCAATGGCACCTACACCATCGAGAGCGGCAATGTGCGTTACACACCACCCATTGTCTCGCAAAAGAACTTTGACATTGCCAGCGGAAGCACCATACAATGGAGCGGCGACATGCTCAACCCGCAGCTCAATCTCACGGCAACCGAGAAGGATAGGGCCAGTGTCACCGGCGATGATGGCAAGGGGCGTCTGGTCGACTTCATCGTCACGGCCCGACTGGGAGGCACGCTCAGCAACATGAAGCTGGACTTTGATCTCGAGGCCGAGAACGACATGACTGTCCAGAACGAGTTGCAATCCATGAGCGATGTACAGCGCAGCCAGACGGCAATCAATCTGCTGCTCTATGGCACATACTCGGGAAGCAACACGGCAGGTGCGTTGGGCAACTTGAGCAGCGTCTCGGCTAGTGGGGCACTGCTGCAGTTCTTGCAGTCACAACTCAATACCTGGGCTGGAAAAGCTGTTCCAGGGCTGGACATCTCTTTCGGCATCAACCAGTTTGAAGGTAGGCGCACTGGCGGAACTGAGACTAGCTACAGCTACCGTCTGGCCAAGAATCTGTTCAACGACCGATTTAAAATTGCGGTCGGAGGTGAGTACAGCACCGAGGCGTCGGCCGAACAGAATTTCTCGCAGAATCTCATCAGCGACATCTCGCTGGAGTATATGCTCAACGATGCGGGGAGTCGCTATGTGCGCGCCTTCCGCCACACGGGATACGAGAGCATGCTCGAGGGACGGGTCACCAAGACGGGGGTGGGTTTTGTCATGAAGCACAAACTCAACTCAATCGATGACCTCTTCCGCAAGTCAATGAGCAAGACCGTCACACAGCCACGCGACACATCAGCCACATCTGCCGACTCTGCCGCGCATCAATAAATGATTCTTTTAATTGTGCATTCAGCTTGTGCATTATGCATTACTATAGATACATAATCCTCTTGGTTGCAGTCGTGGCACTGCTGGCATCCTCATGTTCGACCACCAAGCGGCTGGCCGAGGGCGAGGTCCTATACACCGGTGTCAAGAAACTCGAGTATCACCAAGACAGCGTCAAACTTGATGTCGCGGTCAAGGATCAGATATTCTCGGCCATCAACGTCAAGCCCAATAACCCGCTCTACTCGCCATACTATCGCACGCCATTTCCCATCGGGCTATGGGTCTACAATAACTGGGACCCCGACAGCAAGGGGCTCAAAGGGTGGCTCTATAAGCATCTGGTGTCCAAACCGGTGCTCATCAGTCGTGTCAAGCCCGAAACACGCGTCGACATGATCAACACCCTGCTGCGCAACAACGGTTATTTCACCTCCAGTGCAACCTACGACCTGGTGCAGGGCAAAGACCCCAAGAAGGCAAAAATCGCCTATGATGTCTATGTACAGCAACCATATAGAATAGGTGAAGTGAAATATCTAGAGGAACGGAGCGACCTGGACCACCTCATCGACTCGCTGGCCATGGCCAACCCATATCTCAAGACAGGCAGCCGCTATTGCCTGGACTCGCTCAACGAGGTGCGCATCGACATCACCAACCAGCTGCGCAACAGGGGTTACTACTATTATCGGCCCGAATATCTGCAGTATCTGGCCGACAGTGTGCAGCAGAAGGGCATCATTCACTTGCAGCTGGTCGAGTCGGGCGACATACCCAACATGGCCGAGCAGCGCTATGTCACTGGCGACATCACCGCCGTCGTGCAGCCCAATGCGGGTGGGGGAGTGCCCGACACCGTGCAGGCTCGCAATTGCACGCTCATCAAGATGTCGCCCGTGCGCATCCGCGACCGCGTTGTGCCGTCTAACATCATGGCCCGCAAGGGGCGGCCGTTCCGCGTGGGCAGCATGGACATCACCCAGATGGCTCTGTCGCGCTTGGGAATCTTCAGCAACATCGACATGCAGGTCACCCCACGCGACACCGTCCTGCCCGGCGGTGACGGCATGCTCGACCTGGGCGTCTTCTGCACACTCGACAAGCCCTGGGAGGTCAAGCTCGAGGTACAGGGCATCAGCAAGAGCAACTCCTACCTGGGACCGGGACTGGAATTGGGGCTGACACACATCAACGCATTTGGTGGTGGAGAGAGATTCTCGGCCAAGCTCAAGGGAGCCTACGAGTGGCAGACCGGAAAAGGCAGCAGCTACAAGAACAGCGAGTTCAACTCTTATGAGTTTGGACTTGACCTCTCGCTTGCACTGCCACGGCTGCTGGCGCCGCGATTTGTCGACCGCAGCCGCCGCTACCTCAATTGGACGCGCTTCGGGCTCAATGCCAGCATCATGAATCGCCCCAACTACTTCAAGATGCTGCAGTTGGGAGGGTCATTCACTTGGGAGTGGCATGCCAACAAGCACTCGCTCAACGAGCTCACTCCATTCAAGCTCACCTATCACAAGCTACTGAGCAATACCACCCAGTTCGACTCGGTCATGCTGCAGAATCCCGCCATCGCCATGAGTTTTCATGACGTGTTCATCCCGCAGATGCAGTATTCCTATACCTACGAGAACACCTTCGGGCGCGACCACATCGTCTGGCGGTCGACAGTCACCGAGGCTGGGCACATCTTCTCGGGCATTTGGAGCTTGTGTGGCAGCAAGAAGAAAGAACTGCTGGGCACACCATTCTCGCAGTTCCTCAAGGCCGAGACACAGCTCGTGTGGAAGCACAGCTTCGCACCCAAGTCCAGCCTCGTGGGGCGGGTCTATGTCGGGGCGGCCTATTCCACGCGCGACTCACTCGAGGTGCCCTTCCGCGAGCAGTTCTACATCGGTGGTGCCAACTCAGTCAGGGCTTTTGCCGTGCGAAGCATAGGTCCCGGCAGCTACCACCCCGAGTATCGTGATGTTTATTCCTATTACGACCAGACCGGTACCTTCAAGTTCGAGACCAACTGGGAATACCGATTCCCCATCATCGGATACTTCAATGGTGCGGTGTTTGTCGATGCCGGCAACATCTGGCTACTCACCCTCGACGACTATGACCGCGAGTGGCGTCCCGGTGGCAAAATCAAAAACTTCTTCAAGGAGCTGGCCGTGGGCACCGGCATCGGACTGCGCTTCGACATGGAGATGCTGGTGGTGCGTGCCGACCTGGGCATCGGGCTCCATCTGCCCTACGAGACCACCAACCGGGGCTGGTACAACATTCCGCGCTTCAAGGACGGCCTCGCCTTCCACCTGGCCATCGGCTACCCCTTCTAGAATGCACAATGCTTAATAGTCGCTACAATGTGAAATTGTCTGGCAATTCATTTTGACACACCCTCATGGGGCGATAAGTAGCAATTAATGAATGTACATTTTTTATTAACCACAAAAAAACTTATAACAATGAAGCAAATGAGAAACATCGCGCTGGCTGTGGCGCTCGTGACTGCAGGCACGGCATTGGCGCAGAACACTGCCGGAGGCGGCATCGACAACGCCATGCTCCGCCAGATTGAGCAGAAAACCACACCCGCCAACCGGGCACTGGCTGGAGCTATTGCCTCCAATTCGCTCGAAGATCTGGCGCGCAACTATCGCAACACAACCATCACCGACGACCACTTCAGCATCGAGACTCCCAAACAGAGCATACACAACCAGCGGCAGTCGGGTCGCTGCTGGATGTTCTCGAGCTTTAACGTGTTCCGCGCCAACTTTGCCAAGCGCCACAACGACACGTTGCGTGTTGAGTTCTCGCATGACTACACCTTCTTCTACGACCAGCTCGAGAAGGCCAACCTGATGCTGCAGGGTGTCATCGACTGTGCCGACAAGCCCATCGACGACCCGCGCGTGCAGTTCTTCTTCCACCATCCCATCAACGACGGTGGCACATTCTGCGGCGCGGCCGACCTGGCCGAGAAATATGGCCTGGTGCCCATGGAGGCACAGCCCGAGACCTACAGTGCCGAGCGCACAGCACAGCTGCGCAAACTCCTGTCGAGCAAGCTGCGCGAGTTCGGACTGGAGCTTCGCAAGATGGTAGCCGACAAGAAGAGCGCCGCTGCCATCAAGGCACGCAAGACCGAGCAGCTCGCTACCATCTATCAGATGCTTGTGCTCACACTGGGCGAGCCCGTCAAGCAGTTCACTTATGCTTTCAAGAACAAGGACGGAAAGACAGTCACCGAGCCGCGCACCTACACACCGCTCGAGTTCTACCGCGAGACCGTGGGCAGTGGTCCCATCAACGGCACATTCATCATGGCTATGAACGACCCGCGCCGCCCCTACTACAAGACCTATGAGATCGACTGGGACCGCCACACCTATGACGGACACAACTGGTGCTACATCAACCTGCCCATGGAGGACATCGCGCAGATGGCCATCGCGTCGCTCAAGGACGGCACCAAGCTCTACTCGAGCTACGACGTGGGTGTGCAGCTCGACCGCAAGGTGGGACTTAACGCGCTCGACAACTTCGACTATGCCTCCCTGCTGGGCACCACATTCGGCATGAACAAGGCCGACCGCATCGCCACCTTCGACAGCGGCTCGACCCACGCAATGACCCTCACTGCCGTCGACCTCGACGCCGCCGGAAAGCCCATCAAGTGGAAGGTCGAGAACTCGTGGGGCACCGAGAGCTGCCACAAGGGCTACAACATCATGACCAACGACTGGTTCAACGAGTACATGTTCCGCCTCGTCGTCGACAAGAAGTACGTCCCCCAGAACATCCTCAAGGCCGCCCAACAGAAACCTCTCATGCTCGTCCCCGAAGACCCCCTCTTCACCAACGACGACTAGCGCTCATTGTAAAAAGGGTAAGGGGTAAAGGTAGGGACGCGGCGTTGCCGCGTGAACAGCCAGGCAGTGTTTTGCCTCTCAACAATAGGTGCAATTTGGTGCAATTTTTTGTGGCTGCTACTTTGCACACCCCTTCAGGGGGGGCTTGGGGGGACATGAATTGCCAGGCAGCTGTAGGGACGGCACCCCTGTGCCGTCCGCCAGCAGGAATGAAATTATCATAGCACCCGAAAGGGTAAAATCAGCCCTCATCTAGGCAAATTTTGTCTAGATGAGGGCTGATTTTTGGGGTGATTTAAGTAGACATGTTCTAATTATGCGCAACTCTCGCAGATGATAGTCTGCATGACAGACAGTCATCTGCGAGAGCTGGTAGATCCCAATGGGGAGGGAAACTTGCCTTATCGGCGGTCGCTCATGTCCTTGATGATTGAGAAAGGCTTGATGAGCCACAGCAACAGCAGCCCCGACGAGGCACTGACGATGCCCCAGCCCAGGTGGCCGGTATAGGCCAGATGGATGCCGCCGCCCACTAGGGCCATGGGTACCAAAACAGTCAGACTGACGGCCAAGAACGCCGCGAGTGCAATCAACATTTTCATAGTTTATTTCTTTAATCGTCCATGCCGAAGAGGCTCATTATCAATTGGATTATCCACCCGATGATGCCAAACAACAGCTGCAACACACCGAACAAGATAAAGGCACCCAGCACGACGATGACAATGCCTAACAGAAACCACAACATAGCTCATACACGATATTAATCAATCCGGCCTACGTCCTCTCAAGCGATTCGGCGGTCTCTTGTGTGACCCGAGCAAACACTGTTCGTCCAAGAATCTCATTGGCCTCACTGCCACATATATGTCTTACCATTTTGATTTGTTCGGCAATATATTCAGAAGTACTTATCTGATGAAAGAATAGTTCATTGATGGGAGCATCACTACCAAATAAGATTTTGTTAGCTAGATTATGGTTGACAAGTTGCCAAAGACTTGATTCGGTCATAAAGGCTGTGTCAACATAGACGTTGTTGAAACGGTTCAGTATGCTTATGGTCTGTTCTATGGGACGGCCATGAGCAAAGACAAATGTGATGTCGGGAGAATCGGCAATTATTCTTTCAAATCGTTGCGCCTCGCAATTCACTTTTTCTCCGGTATGCAGCAGCATCGGCAGCTTGAGTTGGCGTGCCACATCAAGTGCTTTGTTTACCAACTTTTTGTTATGAGCCCACTCTGGATGTGCCTCCCAATGCAACTTCACGCCATACCATGCAACTTTACTATGTAACATGTATGGCAAAGCATATCGGCATTTCATCATTTTGGGTGTTAGCCAGAGTATAGGGTGGATTCTGTCTCCGCCCAGTTTGATGAGGCTGCGCATCTCGCGAACAACGACTTTATAAAGCTCGGCGCAAGTTGTTGTCGAAGATACAGCGATATTGTCCACTCCTGCTGCGAGTAGTGAATGCCATACTTCTTGGGGTGCATGGTATCCATCGGTGTACCATCCGACATGAACGTGATTGTCGACAACCATTTATTCTACAATAGGCCTTTTGCTTTATATTCCTCAACAAGTCGTTTGTTGAGTCGTGCTACATCACAGAAATGATGATTGATGGCAAACATGTCGCCACCACTCTCATTGTAGTTGCGTACCAGGCAACGGGCGCAGTAGTCACGGGCATCGCACTCCAGGCACTGTGGGAACGACGCCTGCGTGACTTCGCGCAATTGTTTCACTCGTTCGCTGTTCTCCCAAATCTCTTGCAGCGACTGTTTATACACGTTGCCTAAAACATAGTCTTGCCATCCTGCGCAGGGATATACATCGCCGTTGGCAGTGATGCAGCAGTTGTCATAGCCTACGCCACAAACGGGTTGCTTTTTGAAACGCTCAAGATTGAATTTAATCTCATCGCTTATGGGCAGTTGCTCAAGGGTCTCATCGCGGTATTGCGTGTCGTGTTCAATAATGTCACGAAGCAACTCCTCTGTTTCATCCAGCGAGAGGCGATTGGCGAGGTTTTCGGTGTCAAGGTCGCTCCGTGCCATCATGATGTAGTCGGTTTGCGCTTTAATTTTCAGAGACTTGGCGTAGTCGAGTACCTTGTCGAAACCGTGGCGGTTGACCTTCATGATCGGGCAGGAAATCTGTACCGGAATGTCTGCCGCCACCAGTTTCTCGATAGACGCTTTTGTTCGCTCGAATGACCCTTGAACGGTGGTGATGAAGTCATGGATTTCGGGGTTCATCGAGTATAGCGACACTTGAATCAACGACAAGTTGACCTCTTTCAACGCCGGTATCTGCTCGTCCTTCAGGGCAATCAGGTTCGACAAAATGGAGATTTTCAAATCCTTCTCGCGGCAGTAGCGGGCAATCTCAATCAGGTCTTTATGCAAGAATGCCTCACCGCCCGATAGCGTGACGTGGATGCCTCCCATGGCGGCAAACTCATCAAGAATGCTTTTCACCTTGGCTGTGGGCATGTCGAAACCCTTGTTCTTTTTCTCGTTGGGTATGTAGCAATGAATGCATCGCTCGTTGCAACGGCTGCTCAGTTCAAACTGCAATGACGAAATCAGTGGGCGACCCTGCACCTCCTCAAGGAAGAAATCCTGCGTGTTCTCGCTCACCTTTTCGTTGGTAGCTTGATAGAAGTTGTCAACCATTGTCTTGGGGTTGTCGATGGCGTAGGTGAAGTCATCGTCTTTTGCATCAAGTTCTTCAAGTGTGGTGCCGAGAACGATGAACTTATCGTGGGCTAGGCTCTCGGCAAACTCCATAAAGTCAGTCTTAAGCGTGTAAAAATCTACATTTTCATAGATGGTCATCAAGTGTTTGATGATGTCATCGATTTCGCGCGGCTCTCGCGAAATCTCACGCAACAAATCCGCACCGAACTCGTCATAACTCCGGTCATGGCGTGTCAACTGATTGGTAATGTATCCGTAACGATTAGTCGTGCGGATAAAAGAATTCTTGGATAATCGAATTAATTTCATTCCTTAACTTTAGTCCATATATTAGCTGTTTCAACACTTGTATTCGGCTCTATTTCAGATGCAGAGGAAAGCACATATGTAGACACTGTGTCATTATCAATAAGGTTGATAAATATTGGGTCACTTTTACATGCCGGAGATTTTCTGATTGTATCTCCATCAAGGATATAATCATTTTCATTCCACTGTGCTGTCTCTCTTTCGATAGCCATGAGACTATATCGTTCCTGTATGACTAACTTCAACTTCTTCATATTTATCTGATAATTAAAACAATGATAGACTGTCTTTGATTTATCTTTCAGCGAGATCCTCTAAATTATATGCCAAATATTATGTTTTATCCCTTTTTGAGTAACAAATGACCCCGATGAAATTTGTTCAACATATTCTTCTGTATCATTATATCTTACAAACAAATAGGATTTACGCTCTCCATTTCCTAAATCAACATCTTGTTGATATAATTTCCCTTTTTCTTTATTCTCGTTTTCGACGTTATATAGAAGATTTATTCCCATATTGATATCAATTTTTTAGTACATTAATTGTTTCTTGTGCTATTTTTGCTTGCTCACAAAAGGATTGTGAAATTTCTAGCATATTACCATTTTCCGTATAGTTGCGAGCTAAACACCTAAGACAGTAATTAGACAATTCGCATTTGGCACAATGCGGTAAATCTTTTTCGCGAATTTGACGGAACGAATTTATCGTTTGGCTATCTGTCCAAATATCGCATAAAGAAGCGGCATTTATATTGCCAAATATAATATTGACTAAGTTTCCACATGGAAGGACGTTTCCATTTGCTGCAATGTATATCGAACTAAATGCTGCCGTGCATAGGGGCTTGTGTAGATACTCTGAATAATTGAACTTCTCATCATACTCAATATGATGCCTATTAATTATTCTCTTTGCTTGTTCAGGGGATATACATGCCAAATGTTGCAAAAAATCACGATATTCTACAATAGATAGCCGACATGCGATATTAGATTTATCGCAATTAGACTGAGCCACTATATTAACCTCAAGTTTCACTTCTACTCCTAATTGTTGAAAGTGCTTTAATAATTCAAACACATCGTTTCTATTATCTTTTATTACTACACAAGCAATTTCAACAGGAATATCATGTTCTATCATTAATTTAATGGTTCTGGTAGTCTTCTCAAATGAACTCGTATTCTTTGTAATACTATCATGGATGTGCTTGCTGAGAGAATACAATGATATTTGTATTTTGTCAATATCTAATTCTTTGATTCTCTTAATATCTTCATTTGTAAAAGTTGTGCCATTTGTGATCAGAGTGACGATTAACCCCTTTTGTTTGGCATACTCAATGACATCGAACAAATTTTTGTACAATCCGATTTCGCCACCAGTAAATACAATTTCTGTTCCACTCATCGCAGAGTACTCATCAATAATTTTTAAAACTTTATCCAAACTTAAGCTAATGGCTGTTTCCCCTTTTAAAGATGATGGAATATAACAATGAACGCAACGTTCATTACACATTTGCGTTAGTTCAAGGTACAATAACCGTGGTGGAGTGACGTCTATACAATCAATAAAACCTGCAGAAATAAGTTCCTCCATAAAACAGTGGAAGTCATTTTGCAATGTATTAAAATCGGCATCATCATAGTTTTCAACAAGTTCGTTGACTATATAATCAATTCTTTTGGGTATGTATGAGATATGACTTAGCCACAAAGCTCCATTTTCATCTAAGGTTAAGTTTTGTCGTGTCGAGATGTTTGACAAATAACCATAATGGCCGACTCTTTTAAATATCGTGCTTTTATTTAGAGACAGATGCATGTATTATAATATTCATTATATTTCTTTAATTGGAAGCGATGACAGATGTCCTTTTCCACTTTAAGGTGAGTTCTATAAATTACTCAAAACAGGTTGGAGGTAATTTTCGAGCAAATCTTGATTCAACTTAACGATATAGTAGCGATCTGCAAGTCAATAAGTTGAAGCGAAAGATGCAGAAAGATGATCCAACTAGACCGAAATCGTCACATTCAATTTTGGAATTTATAGAACCCACCTTAGTTAGAAAACCTCTTTTACTTACTACGTTCACACTTTTTACAATTTGCTTTCATGGCTGAAGAGAAAGAGATGATGCAATTACCTCCTTCATCCGATGAAAGATTAGCAGGGCATCCTGCTGCATAGGAGCCGGTGGGCAGGTTCTTGGCCACGATTTTCGCTTTTTGATACTTTTTCATTACAATTATATTAAATATTTGTGCCTACTCTGTTTCAGGATTTTCGGCTTCTTCCTACTTGTGTCAATTGCAAGTTAATGTTGTGGTTTGGATATATTAATTAACATGCATCCAAAGGCGTTGTCAATACATTGAGTAGTTCCAGCGAAGGGACATCTGTCGAGATACCGGCATTTGAACGCAGGAACCTTGTTGGGTGATACGCTTGTTACTAGGGTATGTTGGTGTTTACAATCCCTCATGCATGGAATAATATTTGTTCGTTTCTGCCTACGTCCTTTCAAGCGATTCGGCTTCCTCTCATCCATTTTTTCAGACCATGCAAAATTACTGGTTTCGGGGGATTCGGCTGGTATATTTTTTGGTTCTTGTTGGTTCTTTTCGCAAAAATATTTCGCTTTAGCTCAAGGCTTTCCATGATTATCCCAGTAGCCCCGTTCGAGTTGGCATCAACGGGGATAGGAAAAGGACCATGATATGCGTCCACCCCACCGCGACCCGTGCGAATTAATGTCCTTCAGTCTGAACTGCACCGCGAACCTTTAGCTCGCGACCGAACGAGAGCAAATCCTCGAAGACTTATGTTCTTATGTTCTTCTGTTCTTATGTCTTTAAAGAAACCTCGAATATCTTTTGTTCTTATGTT
>DEKO01000065.1:5641-9459 GCA_002353885.1 Porphyromonadaceae bacterium UBA2720 | reverse complement strand
GAAACCGCGAATATCTTTTGTTCATGTTCTTCTGTCTTTTTTACTGCGCAATGCGCGAAGACTCATGTGCATGTTCTTTTGTCTGAAATTGGGTATTGATTATACGCCTTTTCGGGTATAATGCTGACCTGTGACACAACAAATGTCACCTATCGGGTGTAAATATCAGGCTTTTTTCGATACGAAAGCTGTGTTTTTTGGTTCTTTTTGGTTCTTGTTGGCTCTAATCGGAAAAAAGAGTGAAATGTCATGACCCACTAATGGCTAAAATGATGTATTTTTGCAGCGCAATGGAAAAGAACCAGGAATACATCAGTGCGTTGAGACAAGCTGTAGAGGAGAAACTCGGACAGTCGGTGACTTCGCCCACCGACTTTGCCCGGCTCAGTGACAGTCTGTTGGCAGCGTTGGGCGAGTCGTTGTCGGTGAGCACCCTCAAGCGTGTGTGGGGCTATGTTGACGGCTATGCCACCGTGCGCACCAGCACGCTCAACATCCTCTCGCGTTATGTGGGATGTCGTGACTGGAACGAATTCTGCCAGTCGTTGGCCGACAACGATGGGAGTTCATTTCCCGAGGGTGACGTTGTGGCCATGAGCACACTGGCCATCGGCGACTGTGTCGAGGTGCGGTGGGCACCGGGGCGTCGTATAGTCGTGAAAAACTTGGGCCAATGGCGGATGGCGGTGGTCGAGAGCGAGCGCAGCAAGCTGCTGGTGGGCACCACATTCACATGTGCCGGCATGGTCAATGGCGAGCGACTGACGCTCACGCAGGTCGAGATTCCAGGTGCCGACAGGGCGCGGTCCTACGTCTGCGGCAAGCACGGCGGCATCACCGCCCGTGTGCTCAAGGTTAGCGGTCCAGCACAGGACGCACGCTGAAGCCGTTGTGTGCGATGGCGAACCCATATTCAATGACTCCGGGCTGCATCAAGAAGGTGAGGCCACCGAAACCGTCCAGGGTTTGTACCATCTTCTCATCGCGTGGCATTGTCGCCCAGTAATAGCCCATCTTCCCTACCTCATAGTAATCATAGTCATAACGGAAGCCTGCCAACGGCAAGAATATCCTGTTGCCATTCGGACCAACCACCAGATAGCCCGGCGGACTGCCCTCGGGCCGAAGGTATGTCCACTGGCAATGGTTGAGCAGCTCATCCCAGTCGGCCTTGCGCGGCAAGCGCCAGCGTCCACCCCATTGCGCCCGGGCGATGTCGAACTCGGACCCGCTGAAGTCGTTTTGATATGCGACATTCCAATATTTGCTGTAACTTGTGAGGTCGGTCGAGGTCAGCCGGCCTGTCGGGTCGCCGTAGCCATATAAGCCGCCGGGCATGCGCAGGCTGGGGCGGTCGCAGCCCACATTGAACGGTGCCCACAGCACGCTCAGTCCCAGGTCGACGGCCACGTCCTCGCCGATGTCGCCAGGTATGTCTTGCGGCATCTTGGGAAAACTGCAGCTGATGTCGCCCTCGGTCACGGTGATGAAGTGGGCGGTGTCGGTCAGCCAGTGGTTGACAGTGTCGGCGGTCAGATAGTCGGGAAGGGTGGGGGCCAACTTTGTTCCGGGGCCTAGAACTCGGGTGCCCGGCTGACCGGCTCCGGCCATGTAGGCCACAATCGCGCCAACTGCCACCAGCAAAATGACACTTGCCCTCCAGAACAGCTGGCGGCTGTCGGCTGCACGGGTCAGTGCTTGGCGCAGTGCCTGGGCATCGGCCGGGCGCCGGTCGCGGTCGTGCTGCAGCAGGCGGCGTGTGACCGGAGTGAAGCGCCGGGGCAAGTCCATCTCTTGCATGATGCAGCCCATGGCATAGAGGTCGGCGCGACCATCGACCACGACTCCCTCCTGCCGCTGCTCGGGGGCCATATATCGCTCGGTGCCTGCCGGCGCGCGAAACGCGCTCTGGTTGCCCGCCACGGCCAGTCCCATGTCGATGATCACTGCGCGACCGTCGGGCGTGACCATGATGTTGTTGGGCTTGATGTCGCGATGCACCACATTCATGCGGTGGCAGTAGTCGAGTGCGTCGCACGTCTGCAGCAGCAGGTCGACCTTCTCACGCCAACTGTGCGGCACCGCCAGCCACTGCTTGAGCGTCACGCCGTCAACCCACTCCTGCACGATAAATTCTCCTCCACCCAGCTGGGGCACTTGCTCCAGCGCGACAACACTCACGATGCCCTGGTGCCGCAGCAGCATGCCCAGATTGAACTCCTTGCGCAGCAGTGCGCGCATCAACGGGTCGGACTCATATTCCGGCTTCAGACCCTTGAGCATCCACCACTTGCCGTCGCGCCGAGCTCGCACCAGGCTGTTGTAGCGGCTGTGGCACTCCACAGCGACCAGATTGTCAAACGCTTTACCTGTCATAGCTTTAGTAACCGTTAAAAAATAAGTTGGTATGATTCAGCTCAGATTTTTAGTTCATTTTTGTTTTGTGAAGAAGGGGTTATGCGGGCATAACGACTGATGAGCAAAGCAAAAAGGGACAAAAAGATGAGCTGGAGGTGTCACCATAATAAATCGTATCAAGTTATTTTTTATGGTTACTTATCTCTTGTCAAGAACAGGACGCAGCGTGTAGCTATGATCTATCGAAGCGACATGACCGATGTCGATGGCGGCCGTGTCGATGCGCAGCGCATGAGCCTCACGATCGGCACCGGCCACAGGCGTGCTACTCCAGTAGTATCCCGCGACTCCAAGGTCATGTCCGCGGTAGCGCAATGCATATCCGGCCAGCGGCAGGAAAATCTCGGCCCCGCTGGGGCCATGCACCCTGTAGCCGGGCGGAATGCCGCGCTCTAGCGTCAATATCCACTTGCACTTGGCCACCAGCTCGTGCCACTCGGCCTGGGTGGGCATCCGCCAGTTGCCTCCCCAGATGCGGCGGACCGCGTCGCTTTCGGTGCCCGCAATGTCGATCATCGGTCGGCTTTGAGGCCAGTACTTGTCCACCGGCTGATGGATGCCCACGTCTAGCGTGTCGCACCAGGTGAACCCATTTCCTGTAATGTTGACATTGGCATCGCCACTGCCCACATTGAAGGGTGCCCACAGCACACTCAGCCCCAGGTCGACGGCCACATCCTCAGGAATATCGCCAGGTATGTCCCTGTAGTCGTTCACCTGGTACATGTTCGCTCCCGTGAGCATCGAACGGTGCGGGACCAGTTTTGCACCATCATGTTTGACGGCCAGCTGCACCGTGTCGCTGAAATAAATGGCAGGCAGGGGCAGCGAGTCGGCCAGCCGGTTGTCGTGGGACAGCGACACGCGGTGCCCCGCCCAGAAAGCCCCAGCCACGACCACGGCCAGCAGCGCAAGCACAACCAGTGCCCTGGGCAGCCATTTGCCGGACTCACGATGGCGCAGGGCATGGGCCACCTCATCTATACTGGTGATTTTCCCGTCGCGGCAGCCTTCAACCACATGCTTGAGCCCCGGCAGCTGCAGCACTTCGATGATGTCGCCCAGGGCGCGGAGGTCATCTTCCGGCTGGCCCTCGCAGCCGAAGGCCACCAGCTTGGCCAAATGCTCTTGATGGGTGACCATCACCGACTGCGGCGACAAGTTGCCGTGCACCACGCCCTTGTGATGGCAGTATTGCAGGGCATCCACCGTCTGCTCCAGCACCTTGCGCCGCAATGGTTCGTCGGGGGCCGTGCGCATCCACTCGTCCAGCGTCAGTCCGTCGACATACTCCTCGATGATGCATTCGTCGGGCATCAGCGAAGTTTGAAGCATGGCAACGGCACGCGTGATGTTGGGGTGATTGAGCGTGACAATATGCGAGAAGCACCGGCGCAGCT
>DEKO01000065.1:4037-5603 GCA_002353885.1 Porphyromonadaceae bacterium UBA2720 | reverse complement strand
CCACGAGCCGAAGCGGCGGGCGCACACCGACGCGCAGCCCGTCAGCTGGCAAGGCTGCTCTCTCACATCGGTAAAAGCCGCGTCGATGCGGGCATCTTCACTCGCATAGAAGTCACTGCCGCTATAATAATACTCGTCCATGTCGCCTAATCAGGTCTATAAGTGTGCATTATGCATTGGTTAGAACAGGCTGAGGGACTTCTGCTCGACGCGGCCGCGGGCGCGCTGCAGGCGGTCGTCGTTGATGTCGATGCCGATCGAGCGACGGTTCACGTCGTAGGCTACCTTACACGTGGTGCCGGTGCCGCAGTAGGGGTCGAGCACGATGCCGTCGCGCGGACAGGTGGCCACGATGGGCAGCAGGCACAGTGTCTCGGGGCTGACGCGGTAGCGCTCGATGGCGCTCTTCTCGGGCTCGATGTTCCACACGTCGCCGGGCATGACATTGGCTTTCTCGCCGATCTGCTTGGCATAGCGACGCAGCTCGGCCTCGGCAAAGTAGAAGTCGTCGGGGTTCTTGACAAAATGGAACATAAACTCGTGTACGTTGCGCAGGTGGTCGAGCGAGCTGCCATATTCGCCCAGCGGCTTGTTCCACACCACATCGTTGCGCAGTGTCCAGCCCTGCAAGTCAATCATATGCATGGCAATGCGCCAAGGCAGGGCTTGCAGTGCACGGTCGGCGTAGACGTCGGCCAGGTTGAGCCACAGCGAGCCTTGTGGCTTGAGCACGCGCCAGGCTTCGGCCATGACGCGCAGCAGCTCGTCGCAGTACTGGTCCATCGTCTTGGCCTGGATGCTCTCGGTGTTATACTTCTTCAGGTTCCAGTAGGGTGGGGTGGTGACGATGCAGTCGATGCTCTGGTCCTCGATGGTGGCCATGACCTGGCGCGCGTCACCTTTAATATAATAGGGCATCGGGTTGTGGCCCATGCTGGCCACCACTGTGCGGCTGGCAGCGTCGGCCTCGGGAGCCTTGAGCAGCGTTGGGTCGATGGTGAGTTCCGAGTTCAGGGTTTCGGGTTCCGAGTTTCGGGATTCGAGCTCTGCGTTTCGAGTTTCGAGTTCAGAGTTTCGGGTCACAAGCTCGGAGTTGCGTGATGCAAGCTGAGCGTTGCGGGCCGACAGCTCTTGGTTGCGTGTTTCGAGTTGTGCATTCAGGGCTTTCAGCTCCTTCTCTGCATCTGAGGGGCTGGGCAGGATTGGGGCAGCCTCGGGAGTGGACGAGACGTTGCCGCTCAGCTGCTGGAGCAGCAGCTGCGAGGCTCGGCCACTCATCTTGTCGTGGCCGATGGCATTCATCGCCTCCTCGGCTAGCCACAGGGCCACGAGTTCGCCAGCGTCGGTGCCTAGCAGTCGAGCCAGCTTCACCACCTGCTCGCGCTTGGGATGCCGCTCGCCGTGCTCATATCGGCTGTACATGGGCACATCCACGCCGATGGCCTCGGCCAGTCGGCGCTGCAGGACACCCTGCTCCTTGCGCAGGGTGCGTATACGTTCACTGAATAACATAATAATGGTCTGTTTTGGTTTGCACAGGGCAAAATTAGTGCAAGTTGAGCGAAA
>DEKO01000065.1:0-3883 GCA_002353885.1 Porphyromonadaceae bacterium UBA2720 | reverse complement strand
TTCCGAAACGCAGCCTAATTTCGCCGTTTTCGGCAAAATTAGTGAAAACCAAGCGAAGTACAAAATAAAAAAGCGAGTTTTTTATGATTATTGCCGAGATTCATCCAAATTTATCAAAATTTGACAAATATGCCGACTTATGCACGCTTTCAACCATTATTTCTGGAATGAAGAATGGGCTAGGAAAGAAGTGTGGCCGCTACAGCGGCTGTGTGTCATGAGCGGTGGCGGCGGTGGCGATGGTGATGATGGCCAGAATGCAGCATGGTGCGACGAAACCGGTGTAGGCCCCACAAGCGCATGTAGCCGAAGCCCGTGGCAGCGCCCAGGCAGTTGGCCACAACGTCGAGCATGTCGTAGGTCCGGCCGTTGCTCAACACCAGTTGGCCCACTTCCATGATCAGTCCCAGCACCATGGCACAACAGGTGTACATCAACTCCATGTTGAGCTTGGTGTGGTGTGGCAGCTTAAATTTGGCATAGTCCAGGATGAAGACCATCGCTGTGCCCAGATAGAGCAGGAAGTGTCCCACCTTGTCCGAGCCGGGGAACAGCATCAGATTGGTGTCGCCCAGCGGGTCGGCATCGAGCGAGAAGTAGGCTACCAGCAGCACAGCCAGTGCCGACAAAACGCCCACGGGAATGGCTTTGAGAATATGTTTCATTGTCGTTTGGGTCTGAAATGACTGGGCTTTGTGCGTGAGGCTGCTTGGTGGGCCCGCGGCGCACTTTGCCCTACAAAGGTAGTGCTTTTTTTTCAAAAAAAGTGTACTATTCTTTCTAATCTGACGAAAAAGCAGTAATTTTGCCATTTTGGTAGTACGAAAAAGCGATGGCTGAGTTGAAAGAATGGTTTGTCATGTCGAAGCACGAGCGTCGCGGAGCCATTGGGCTGCTGTTGCTGCTTGTGGCTCTGGTGGTGGGCTTGTGGCTGGTCAAGTCGAGCCCTCAGCCGATCACAGTGACCGAGCAACAGCAGTTGCGGCTGTTTGAGGCTCAGATCGACTCGATGAGCCATGATGCTGAAGGCCGCGACCGGCATGACGGCATCAAGCCCGGCAAGGGTAAGGATTCGCGCCGGGCCGCCTCGAGCGACCGGGCCAGCAAGGGCAAGGGCAAGAGCAAGAGCAAACAGGCGGCTAAAGCCCGTCAGTCTCAGAGCTCGCCTCCACCCCAGCATCGGCTTGACGAGGTTGACCGATACTGAGCGGCTTGGCCTAACCTGAAGGCTTGCACCACAGACAGCGGTCATGCTCGAGACTCTCAATGTGATGAAAACTCTCAAGTTTCTGAAGTAGTCAAGAAGTTAAGGAGTTAAAGGGAGTTAAGGCGTTACTTTAGTAGTAGTTAAGGAGTTAAGTAGTCAGATGGAGTTAAGACGATACATGATGGCTGTAAGGACGGCACACGTTCCCGCCACAACCATCTAACGGCTTTACTACATTACTACACAACTACTTTACTACCCAAAAAAGCTACTTTACTACACTACTACTCAAGAAAGTTAAATTAAAACTCTCAATTTTAAATTGACCAAAGTATGAGCGGAAAACGAATGGGATTTGCGACCCGGCTTGGTGCCATTGCGGCCACGGTGGGCTCGGCAGTGGGCCTGGGCAACATTTGGCGCTTCCCCTACGAGGCTGGGCAGAATGGCGGTGGTGCGTTTATCATTGTCTATATCGCCTGTGTGGCGTTGCTGGGCATTCCGGTGATGCTCAGCGAGTTTATCATTGGCCGGTCGACACACAGCAACATGAAGGGCGCTCTGCGGCAGCTGGCGCCCAAGTCCAAGGTCTATAACATGGCCTATGTGTGCATCATCGGGGCTGTGATGGTGCTCAGCTTCTACAGTGTGGTGTGTGGCTGGGTTGTCGAGTACATCTGCCAGGCAGTGAGTGGCAGCCTGCATGGGCACACACCGCAGGAATACTCTCAGATTTTCAGCGACTTTGTGGGCTCGCCCGTCAAGATGATTGTGCTTACGCTCATCTTCTTGGGCATTAACTTTGCCGTGCTGCTCAAGGGCATCCAGAAGGGCATCGAGCGTGTGTCGGCCATCATGATGCCCTTGCTGTTCTTGTTGCTCATTGTGTTCTGCATCAACTCGTTGCTGTTGCCCAATGCGCACAAGGGTCTGGCATTCTTGTTCTACCCCGACTTTTCGGCGCTGACGTGGCGTGGTGTGGTCGACGCCTTCGGGCAGGCATTCATGTCGCTCTCGCTGGGCGTGGCTTGCCTGGTGACCTATGCCAGCTACTTCAGCGACGAGACCTCGCTCACCAAGGATGCTGTGGTGATTGCCTCGCTCGACACGCTGGTGGCCATCCTTGCCGGCATCATGATTTTTCCGGCAGTGTTCTCATTCGGCATGGAGCCGCAGGCAGGGCCCAAGTTGGTGTTTGAGGTTCTCCCGGCTGTGTTTCAGCAGATGACCGGGGGCTATGTGTGGGCCATTTTGTTCTTTGTGCTGTTGTTCTTTGCGTCTCTGACGTCGACCATCTCGCTGAGCGAGATATTCATCGCTTTTCTGGTCGAGGAGCATCAGTTCTCGCGCCAGCGCGCCATCTGGATCTCGGCTGGCATTGTTGGCAGTCTGTCTGTGCTGTGTGCGTTGTCGTTCAATGTCCTGAAGTCGTTCACGGTCTTTGGGATGAACATCTTCGACTTGTTCAATTACCTCTCGTCCAATGTGTTCATGCTGCTGGGCGGCCTGTTTACGGCCGTGTTTGTGGGTTGGTTTATCGACCGGCGCGTCATCGTCGAGCAGCTCACCAACCGTGGCCGGCTGAGTGTGCCCGTGATGAACTACCTGATGTTCTGCTTGCGCTATGTGGCTCCTGTGGCCGTGGTGTTTATTTTCCTGCAGCTAGTGGGAATCATCTGACCCATGCAACCCTTCAAGAAATATCGTCTTGGCCAGCATGTGATTGAGCGCCCGTGGGTGATGGGCATCCTCAATGTTACGCCCGACTCGTTCTGGGCTGGCAGCCGGTGCGACACTGTGCAGGCCATTGAGCGCCGTGTTGGGCAGATGGTGGCCGAGGGGGCCGATGTGATTGATATCGGTGCCTACAGCACACGGCCTGGTGCCGCCGAGGTGCCCGTGGCTGAGGAGCTGGCCCGTCTCGAGCGCGCCATGGAGGTGGTTCGGCGGCTGGCTCCAGGCTTGCTGACGTCGGTCGATACCTTCCGGGCCAGTGTGGCGCAGTATGGTGTCGAGCATTTGGGCATCGACATGGTCAACGACGTGTCGGGTGGGGCGCTCGACCCTGAGATGTTTGCGACCGTTGCCAGGCTGGATGTGCCCTATGTGCTGATGCACATGCGTGGCACGCCCGCCACGATGCAGCAGTTGACCGATTATGACAATGTTGTCGATGATGTGCTGGCCGACCTGCAGTTCAAGCTCGATGCTCTGCACAATCTGGGTCTGCGCAATGTTATTGTCGACCCTGGGTTTGGCTTTAGCAAGACCTTGGAGCAGAACTACGAGCTCATGGCTCGCTTGGCCGATTTTCATCGCCTCGAAGCCCCGTTGCTTGTGGGTGTGTCGCGCAAGTCGATGGTCTATCGTGCGCTGCGTTGCTCGCCCGACGAGGCACTCAACGGCACCACTGTGCTCAACACGATGGCTTTGCTGGCCGGGGCGCACATCTTGCGTGTGCATGATGTCGCTGCTGCCGTCCAGGCCCGTACCCTGGTCGACAAGACGCGCTTTTGTCACGATTAAGGCTCGCGATCTTCACGATTTTTTTATCATGAATTAAAGGAATGAAGGAATTATTGTTGTCACAATAGATAGTCTCGGCTGCGCTCGGCAACAAAAGCGAGCTTTTATCGCGCTCGTTGTTACGAGATTTTGCGGGATTGGCGGGGCGAA
>DEKO01000207.1:285-4432 GCA_002353885.1 Porphyromonadaceae bacterium UBA2720 | reverse complement strand
CGGTAGGCAATCTTCTCATACACCTCGCGCGTCACCTCGTAGCACGGGGGCGTGAGGGTTGAGGGGTCAGGGGTGAGGGATGAGGCGTGAGGGGTGAGGAGTGAGTGCAGGTCGGGGGTTAACTCGGGGCAGTGATAGACAGCAACCACCTCGTGGCCGGCATTGACGCAGTGCATCAGCTCGCGGCGGCCCTCCACCACGAAGAGGCCGGCCTTGCGCCGCTCCTGTGATTTCTGCTGCAGCTGTAGCAGCTGTTTTATCTTGGCATTTTGTAGGCTGGTGATTGTTTCCATTGTCATGATTTTTATGTAGCGAAATATAATGGAGTGNNAAAGTTACTACTTTTTTCTGAACCATGAAGCAAGAACAAGAAGCAAGTAGCAATAACTAAGAAGCAAGAAGCAAGACCATGTCGCCTCGGTCGGCTATGCCGCGACACCTGTCGCGGCCATCATCGCGGCCATCATCGCTCCACAGCCACAAAAGAAATCCCCGCCAGCACCTTGTGGCGCCAGCGGGGATAACAATATCTGTTAGTTGTTAGTTGCGGACACGACTAAAGACTAAAGTCTAAAGTCTAAGAACTAAATCTTACTTGCCCAGCATCTTGTCGATGAGCTTGTTGACGTCGCTGATGTCAACACTGCCATTGCCGTCCATGTCGAGGGCTGCATTGAAAGCACGTCGGCCCAGCATCATATCGATGGCTGCGTTCACATCGGTGATATCGGTCTGGCCATCGCCATTGATGTCACCCGATCCACCTTGATTGGTCTTGGGATAGAGGTTGGTGTAGACCTCGCTCTTGCCACTGGCCTCGCTGCTAGAGAGCTTCAGGTAGGCCCTGCCGACACTCAAGTTATAGGTCGTGGTAGGATCGATAAACTTCTTGCTGCTGAGTTCCCAGTAGTAGCCCACGGTCTGTGCGTTGACGTTGACCGTGCTGCTGGGGTTGCCGATGAAGTAGTTGGTCATCGGGGCCGACACGCTGCCGCTGGGACGGCTGATGCGGTACTCCTGGTTGGCGGTCAGGTCGACCAGTAGCAGGCCCGTGTTCTCGGGTGCCTGGTTGGCCTTGGTCAGGGTGACCTCCTTGCCGGTCTGGCTCTTGTCATAGCCGCTGGCATAGTAGGCGTTGATGTTGCTGCCCGACAGGTTGGTGGGCACCACCGAACTGAACATCTGCGAGGTTACATTGGGCTTGATCCACACGTTGAGCTTGGCGGCATAGTCGTTGCCCCAAACTTTAGCCTTAGTCAGGTAGTCGTTGGCACGGTGGTTGGGCACCCACACCTTGCCGATGCTGCTGCTCCACACGGTCGAGCCCATGGTGGGCACCGTCATGTCGGGGAAGTAGATTGAGCTCAGCGTGCTGGCGCACAGTGCCCAGCCCTCGAGGGTGGTCACCGTGCTGGGCACCTTGACCTCGCCGGTGATCTTGCTGTTGTAGAACGCGTCGTGGCCGATGAAGGTCAGGCCACTGGGCAATGTCAGGTTGTTAACCTTGTACTCACTGTTGCGGAAGGCGCTCTGGCCGATGCGGGTCACGGCTGCAGGAATGTTGCCACCGGTGTACTTGCTGCCGTAGAGCAGCGAGTCGCCAATCTCGGTGATCAGGTACTTGCGGTAGTCGCCGCTGACAGTGCAGTCCTCCTCATAGGTGGCAAAACCATAATTGCCAGTCTCGGTAGAGTTCTGGATGTTGGGGTGGTAGACATACTTGGCCTTGCCGGCGTATGTCGTGCCGCCATAAGTAGTCGACGAGGTGCTCAAGATTGTCAATAAATATTTGCCATGATTATTGCTGTAGGAGAAGTCGTAGCCACCGGCGGTCACGTAGCTCGTGCGGCCGCTGAACTTGCTGTTGTTCTTATAGTGCTGCACATAGCCGGTCGGGACACGGATGTAGCAGTTGCTGGGCACCCCGGTGAACTCCCAACCATCGTAGCTGTAGTGCCAGGACGTGTTGTAGACAATCTCTTTGAGCGTGCTGGTGTTGCACCACATGTCGCAGAAGCTGCTGATGCCACAGGGCACGACGATGCGCTCATACTTGCCGTTGGAAAAGGCATACATACCAACTTCCTTCACACCGTAAGGAATCTGCACCGTGCCGGTGAGGCCCGAGCCGTCGAAGGCGCGGGTGTCAATTCTTTTCAGCTTGTGGGTGAAGGCGTAGGCAGTGACGGGCTGGTTCTGGAAGGCGTAAGCACCAACGGTGTCGACATTGACGCAGCCGATGACGGTGAAGTTGTTGCTGTTGTTGTTGAATGCGTCCTCACCAATCTTGGTCACGGCAAAGGTCTTGCCAAATGCGGAGACGCTGGCTGGGATGTTGACCTCGGTGCCAGCGCTGAGCGAGCGTGTGTAGGGACCCCACACCACCTTGACGCGTCCGCCGTAGCTGCTGCCGTCGTTGGCGGTGGTGCTGGCCGTGCTGGTGATGGTGTAATTGAAGGTGGAGCTGCCAATGTCGTAGGCCTGTGCGTCGCGGTTCACGCCGTAGAAGCCGGTCCAGCCGGCGCTGCTGTAGGCGCTCTCGCGGCCGTAGGGCACATACAGGTCAATGTTGCTGTGGGTGCCGAAGTAGTTGTCGGCCGTGATGGTGGGCGGGTTCTGCATGTTGACGTAGACGTATGCACTCGTGTTGATGCCATAGAACACGCCGATGTTGCTCAGCGAGGTCACCGAGCTGGGAATCCTGATGTGATCCAAGGCGCTGCAGCCATTGAAGGCATGACTCTCGATGGTCTTCACACCGTAGGGCAGGTTAGCATTGGTGATCTTGGTGCAATAGGAATGGCTAAACGTCCACACGCGCGACAAGGTGAAGGGATAGCTCATGACGCCGCTCTTTGCCGGTGGCACGCGCCACAGGGTGGTCTTGGAGTAGTTGTAGAGGCTGCCGTCATAGATTGCGAAGCTCGAGCTGCCCGAGGCCAGCTCGAATGCGGTCAGCGACGTGAAGCCTATGAATGTGCTGGTGTTGAAGTTGAAGTTCGAATTGGGCAGCACCAGCTTGGTCACATTCTGCACACCGGTGTTTGAGCCCTGACCGGCAATGTACTTCACTTTGGTGGCATTGGTCAGGTCGATGGTCTTCAGCGAGGTCTGGCCATGGAACGCATTGCTGCCGATGGTGTCGATCGAGAACGGGACGATATTCGACACCCAGTATTCCGAAGACGAGGGCTTGTAGACGGTGCCGCTCTGGGTGTCACCACCGCTGGTTTTGTAGCCCACGAGGGTGGCCTTGCGCACGGTTGTCGGGCCGTCATTGTCGTAATAACCGACGGAATACAGACCACCGTCGCGCATGTACTCATCGTAGCACTCGTCGGAGTAGTACACGTTGCTGAACACGTTCCAGCCCGACTGGCTCTTGTACTCGCTGGGCGAGCGCTTCGACGCGTTGGAGATGTACAGCGTCATGCCGCTGTTGCTGGGGAAACTCACGCCCAAGTTCGGGAAGTTGAAGCCGTTGTAGTAGACGGTCTTCAATTTCGAACATCCGTTGAAGGTGTTACTGCGGATGCCCGCAATTGAGCTGGGCAGATATACCGTGGCGAGGTTCGTACAACCCTTGAAGGCATCAGCGAAGAGGATGTCCACGCCGAGCCTGATCTTGAGGGTCGTCAGGCTGGTGAGGTTCTGGAAAGCCAATCCCGCTACACGATAGACACGATAGTCGGTGCCGTTGTAGGATACCCTACCGGGGATTTCGATAGTCGACTTGGTCTTTCCTGATGAGGTCACGTTACTGACCTCGACAAATTTGCTGCTCGTGTCGATGACCTTATAGGTCAGGTCGCCAATCGAAAATTCCTGACCCCACGCACCGAAGGCCGTCACCATCATGACGACGGCCAAGAGTAGTTTGTTGAGTTTTTTCATAATTGTTAGTATTTAGTTAAACAAATAATTAGTAATCAACTCATATTGTGCGACTTGCATCGCGCAGCAGCGTGCTTGATTACCACTTTAACACACTTCTGCGCTGCAAATATAGTAAATAATATCTAAATGACAAAGAAAAATCTTAATTTTTCACCGAAATCGGCGTTTTTAAGTAGTTCTGTAGTTCAGTAGTGCCCCGTTAGGGGCGGCAAGTTTATAGGCAGGGGTGGAGCGCCAGCGGAACCCCTGT
>DEKO01000207.1:0-146 GCA_002353885.1 Porphyromonadaceae bacterium UBA2720 | reverse complement strand
TGAATAATGAAAAATGAATAATTTTGATTCGCGTGGTTGGCTTGATTGATTCGCGTGATTCGCGGTGGAAAGTTTAACGCGAAACGGCGCGAAACATTTTATCCAAACCCGCGAAGCAGATTTTATTTTTGGGAACTATATACCTG
>DEKO01000211.1:4964-14686 GCA_002353885.1 Porphyromonadaceae bacterium UBA2720 | reverse complement strand
ACTTCTTATTGGAACTTTCACTCCCAACATTGCAGTTGCTCCCATCAACACAGTCAATATCGTTCTCATCAGTTTCATTGCAGTGAGTATTAGCAAAAAAGTTTAAAGTGGCGGAAAGAAGATATACTTCAGTCCACCACTTCAGGATAGGTTGTCTCAGCCCACGGCAATCATCTCAATCTCGACCAGGGCGCCCTTGGGCAGGTCGCGCACGGCGAAGGCCGAACGGCCAGGGAAGGGCTGCTCAAAGAACTCGGCGTAGACCTCGTTCATGGGCCCGAAGTTGGCGATGTCGCTCAGCAGCACGGTGGTCTTGACCACGTTGTTCAGGCTCAGACCCTCGCTCTCGAGGATGGCTTTGGCGTTGAGCAGCGACTGGCGTGTCTGCTCCTTGATGCCTCCATCGGGGAATGCTCCGGTGGCGGGGTCAATGGGGAGTTGTCCTGACAGGAAATACATGGTTCCGCTGGCTGCGATGCCCTGGCTGTAGGGGCCGATGGCTGCCGGTGCGTTGGCAGTGTTCAGTGCTTTCTTCATTTGTCTTGAGTGTTTAGGTTAATTGATTTGATGAAAACTATTTTTTGCAAAAATACTGCTTTAATTTGACATAGGGCACACAATGTGGCGAAAAAATACTAATTTTGCAGCCTATTAATGAAGATAATCAGGACTAAATATATCCCGTTGCGTGGTTTCAGCGCCATTAATCTCTTGGGCATACTGTTTGTGCATCCAGGAGTTTACCTGTCGCAGGAGCTCGTCAATCACGAGCGCATCCACACGGCGCAAATCCTGGAGATGGGCATCATCGGTTTCTATGTGTGGTATGTGGTCGAATGGATGGTGCGACTCTTGCGTCGTGGCAATGCCTATCGCAAAATTTCGTTTGAACGTGAGGCCTATGACAACCAGCGCGACCTGGATTATCTCCAACACAGGCGTCACTACGCATGGCGCAAATATCTGTGAGCAAAACTTGTATATTAGTCTTATCGTATTTTAATATGAATACTTCTCTTGCCAACAAAGACGAGTTTATCGAACTGCTGCGCTCGACAGGGCGCGACGGGGTCGATGACTTGATTGCCTATCTGGACGAGGGCCGCAATCACTTCTTCAGCGCCCCTGCCAGCGTGAATCATCACTTGAACCATGATGGTGGACTGCTTGAGCATTCTCTCAACGTGTGCCATGCGGCGCTCAAGTTGCGTGAGCTTGTCATCGCCATGCGCCCCGATCTGGCTAATCGTCTGCAGCGCGACAGCGTCATCATAGCCTCGTTGTTGCACGACATCTGCAAGGCAGATATCTATCGCCCGACACGGCGCAAGCGCAAGGATAATATGGGTCTGTGGGTCGAGGTCGACACCTACGATGTGGACTACAGCAACTGGCCCATGGGGCATGGCGAGAAGTCAGCCATGATGGCGCTGTGGGGCGGGCTGGACATCTCGCAAGAGGAGTTGCTGGCCATCCGTTGGCACATGACCGCTTGGGACTTGCCCATGCAGAGCGTCGAGGCCACTAAGAGTCTGAACACTGCCCGCGACCAGCACCCATTGTGCTCGCTGGTGCAGCTGGCCGACGGCATCGCAGCCAACCTGCTTGAGTTTGGCACCGACGGCATGGACAGTTAAAAGTTAACAGTTAATAGTTTATAGTTAACAGTTGAAAGTTCAATGAAGAGATTTGCAAGCACATTACTGTTGGCATTGATAGGCTTGTCGTTGTGGGCAATCACTGCGCAAGAGGCTGTCGATGCCTATGCCGCACGCAAGGGGATGCGTCACGCATCGGCTGGTGTGGTGGTCATCGACATCGACTCAAACAAGGTCATCGCAGGCAACCTGCAAGATCAGGCTATGGTCACCGCATCGACCATGAAGACCGTCACCTCAATCACGGCACTTGAGACCCTGGGTGGCGACTATCGCTTCAAGACCAAGGTCTACCTGCAGGGAAAGGTTGTGGGCGACACGCTCATGGGGCGTGTGCTCATCGTGGGCGCAGGCGATCCCACGTTGGGCTCGCGATACATCAAGGGCAATCCCAGCATTGTCACCGAGATTGTCAACGCTGTCAAGCAGCGCGGCATCACCCATATCGCCGGCCAGGTGGCCACCGACGAGAGTCTGTTCCCCTATCCGCCCTACAGCATCCACTGGGATGTGGGAGACCTGGCATGGGACTATGGTGCCGGTGTGCATGCTCTGAACTTTGCTGACAACGTGATGAAGGTACGCTTCAGCGTCGACAAGTGGGGCCGCTACTCAACCTTCCGTTTGTCGCCCAATGTGCCTGGCGTCGAAGTGATTAACCGCATGAACTTTCGTGCCAAGGGCGAGGACCTCGATTTTGCGCTCGAGTATGCCAATCCGGCATTGGTGCTGATGGGCGATGTCTGCCCGGGCAGCTATAACCTCACAGCTTCAAATCCTGCTCCGGCAGCGCTGTTGGCCGACAGCGTGACCCATGCACTGACACGTGCCGGCATTCGATGGATCGAGGGTGATGACCTCAAGGCTCAGGAGGCGGGTCGCGAGCTGTTGCTCACCCACGAGTCGGCTCAGTTGAC
The DNA here is from genome assembly GCA_002353885.1 of Porphyromonadaceae bacterium UBA2720. Taxonomy (GTDB): domain Bacteria; phylum Bacteroidota; class Bacteroidia; order Bacteroidales; family Muribaculaceae; genus Sodaliphilus. The sequence continues at coordinate 12,111 of DEKO01000211.1, read as the reverse complement.
CGATATCGTCGAGTCGTTGCTCGATCGCAGCGACAACATGTTCACTCACGCTCTGCTGCGAGCTGTGGCCATACACAATGGTTGGCGCCATGGCAACTTGGACCGTGCTGGTGTCGAGGGCGTCAAGCGCGTGTTGCGCAAGTTGGGGGTTGATACCGATGCGCTGTTCATGCGTGACGGCAGTGGGCTGGCGCGCGCCGGAAAAGCCTCACCCTATCTGTTGGCCAGCATGCTCACCGCAGTGGCCGACAAGCAGTACAATGGCCGTCGCCTGTGCGACCTCATGCCCAAGGCTGGCAAGCGTGTGGGCACCGTGCTGGCCGGGCACAGCTTGTCCAACCAGATTGTGCTCAAGTCGGGCAGCATGAGCGATGTGCAGTGCTATGTGGGATACTATCCTGCCGACAAGCCTCGCTACGCCTTTGCGCTGCTGGCCAATAATTACACTTGCAGCCGTGCCGATCTGCGAAGCCACATGAGCCGTTTGCTCATCGACCTGTTCGGCAAGTAATCGTTTTTTTTGCCAAAAACAGTGGTTAATTCAAAAAAAATGTTTACCTTTGGCGGTTAATAGCAAAAATGTGATTAAGCGAGAGCCGTGGGAACTTGTTCACTGATGGCCGAGCGTGAGCATTTTATCTAAAAATGCGATTAAGCGAGAGCCGTGGGAACTTGTTCGCTGATGGCCGAGCGTGAACTGCTTTTTGGCCTTCGGCCGCCTTTTGGGCCTTGCGGCCCGCTATTTAGCCTTCGGCTGCTATTGGCCTTTTGGGCCTTCGGCCCGCTGTTTGGCCTTCGGCCGCTATTGGCATTTGGCTAAAGGCAAAAGCCAAAGGCTTTTAAATGGCTAAGAGCAAAAAGCTGAAAGCTTTTTAAAGGGCTAAAGGCAAAAGCCAAAGGCTTTTAAATGGCTAAAAGCAAAAAGCCAAAGGCTATTAAAAAAATGCGTGGTTATGGAAGCATTATTTTCAAGACTGATGACCCAGGTCTATGAGCTTGAGGGCTTGCTGCTCGTTGTTGACAAGCATGGCGATGAAACGCCACAAGTGGTCTACAAGCGCATTGGCGAGTTGGGTCAAGAAATCGCCCAACGTGCTGGGCAACTCGCAAGCCAGCCTCAGGCCGAGCCGATGGTGAATGTCATGCCTGCTCCGGCGGTCGAACCAGAACCGGTAGCCGAGCCTGTTGCTGAGCACATTGCTGATTCTGAACCCGTTGAGGCTGCAGAGCCCAAAATGGAGGGTCTCAACCAGCCCGAACCCCGTAGCGAAGCGAAGGTCTATGGGCCTCCCATTCCCACACGGGACCTGCCCGAACAAGACTATGACGCCGACGAGACGTGGCAGCACGACAATGGTGAGGAATTCACCGAGGTGTTCAAGGCCGACTATGTCGAGCCAGAGCCAGTGATCAAGCCTCAGCCCCGGGTGGTGCTGGTCGAGCCACAACCCGACCCCCTGCCTTTGGCCGAGCCCGAAGAAGCTCAGTCAGGCGAGGATCTGCGTGTCGATGAGAAACTGCAGCGCTCGCTCAGCAAGGACATGCACAAGGCCTTGTCGCTCAACGACCGGTTCCGCTTCCAGCGCGAGCTGTTCGCGGGCAGCAAGAATGACTTGAACAATGCGCTCGATCTGGTCAACGCCATGCTGACCTATGACGAGGCAGAGGAATACTTCATCCACGATCTGGGCTGGGACCAGGATAATGAGGACGTTGCCGACTTTATGGGCCTGGTGCGTCGACACTTCTTGTGATAAGCAATGGAGGGCAAGCTATATATCGTGCCGACTCCCGTGGGCAATCTCGACGACATGACCCCTCGGGCTGTGAGCGTGCTCCGTCAGGCCAGTCTCATTCTGGCCGAGGACACACGCACCAGCAGTGTGCTCATGCACCACTTTGGCATCGACACGCCCATGCGCAGCCATCACAAGTTTAACGAACACGAGGCCATCGACCAGCTCATGCCCTTGCTTGAGGCTGGCCAGACCATCGCCCTGGTGAGCGATGCCGGCACGCCAGGCATCAGCGACCCGGGCTTCCTGCTCTCGCGCGAGTGCCGCCGGCGTGGCATCGAGGTCGAGACGCTGCCTGGAGCCACCGCTTTTGTGCCTGCGCTGGTCAACTCGGGCTTGCCGTGCGACCGCTTTGTTTTTGAGGGTTTTTTGCCGCAGAAGAAAGGACGTGCCACCCGCCTGGTCGAGTTGCAGCAGCAGCCGTTGACCATGGTCTTCTACGAGTCACCCTTGCGGCTGGTCAAGACGCTTCAGCAGTTTGTCGAGACCTTCGGGCCCGACCGTGAGGCATCGGTCGTGCGCGAAATCAGCAAGGTGCACAACACCACTCACCACGGCACACTCGGCGAGCTACTGGCCCAGTTCACTGCCACTGCCCCGCGGGGCGAAATTGTCATCGTGGTGGCAGGCTGTCCTGCCCAGGAGAAGATGAAGGTGGACAAGTATGCCCAGTTCAAGGGCAAAAATGCGATTAAGTGAGAGCTTTCAGCTTTTTGCTTTTGGCCCTTTAAAAAGCTTTCAGCTTTTTGCCTTTAGCCAACTGCTAATAGCGGGCCAACGGCCTAAAAGGCGGCCGAAGGCCAAAAAGCGGGCCGCAGGCCCAAACTCTGAGAACAACAATAGACGACTATGAAGAAGATCAAGTATTTAGTGATAACCCTGGTGGCGATGGCTCTGATGCCATCGTGCAGCAACAAAACCGAGCAAGAAGAGGCCACGCGCCACGACTCAATCAACACCGAGCTTAACGACTCGCTGGCTACCGCGCTGGCCGAGAAAGACAGCCTCATGGCACTGATGAACGACATCAACGAGGGCATGAATCAGCTCAAGGAACTGCAAGACGTGGTGTCGATGCCGGGACTCAGCGGCGAAACACCCGACCGCAAGGCACAGTTGCGCAGCGACATGGAACTGCTGCAGAAGGCTGTGGCTCAGCGCAAGAAACGCCTTGAGGACCTGGAGAAACGTCTCGCACAGAGTCAGAACTACAACGACGAGATGCGCAAGACCATCGAGACACTCAAGAAGCAACTGGCCAACCAGCAGAGCACCATCGATGACCTGACCCAACAATTGGCCGAGGCACACATTGTCATCAACACCCTCAACACCCGCGTCGACTCGCTCAATACAGTCAACACCGAGGTGCGCCAAGAGAAGGCCAAGGCGCAGGAAGAGGCCGTGCGTGTGACCAACGAGATGAACACCTGCTACTATGCCATCGGCAACAAGAAGGAGCTCAAGAACAACCGAATCATCGAGACCGGCTTCCTCAAGAAAACCAAGATCATGGAGGGCGACTTCGAAAAGTCCTACTTCACCAAGGCCGACAAGCGCACACTGAGCACCCTGCCATTGCACAGCAAGAAGGCCAAAGTGTTGTCGAAGCATCCTAAGGACACCTACCAGCTGGTCGATGACGGCAACGTCAAGACGCTGCGCATCACCGACCCGTCACGCTTCTGGGAACTGAGCAACTACCTCATCGTCCAGATTGACTAAGGTCAGGCTAACCCTGCTCACCGCAACAAAAAACGATAAGATGAAACGACTACTGACACTGACGGCTGCCACGATTGTGGCAGTCTTTGCCATGATGGCCACTACAGCCACCGAGGTGGCGATGGCGCTGACGCAGCGACTGTCGCCGCGGCTGGTGCAGAAGGTGACCTACCGCCAGCTGCCGGCCGACACCTGTGACTACTTCACCCTGACTAACGAGGGCGACCGTGTGGTCATCGGTGGCAACAACGCCAATGCGATGGCGGTGGGGCTGAACCACTACTTGAAGAATTGTTGCATGACCACGGTGTCGTGGTATGCCGACGTGCCTGTCGAATTGCCAGCCGTGCTGCCACCTGCCGACAGTTCTATCATCGTGCGTGCTCGCGTGCCGCAGCGCTTCTTCCTCAACTATTGCACCTTCGGCTACACGATGGTGTTCTGGCAATGGCGACACTGGGAGCGCTTCATCGACTGGATGGCGCTCAACGGCATCAACCTGCCACTGGCCATCACGGGCCAAGAGGCAGTTTGGATGCGCGTATGGAAAAAGTTGGGCATGAAAGAGGACGAAATTCGTGCCTATTTTACCGGTCCTGCCTATCTGCCCTGGCACCGCATGGCCAACATCGATGCCTGGTGTGGTCCGCTGCCGCAGCACTGGCTGGACACGCAAGTGACACTGCAGAAGCAGATTGTGGCTCGCGAGCGCGAGCTGAATATGCGGCCCGTTCTGCCAGCCTTTGCAGGACATGTGCCCCTGCGGCTCAAGGCACTATATCCCAAGGCCGACATCCGCCCCCTGGAGGTGTGGGACGAGTTTGAGAAACCTTACAACACCTACTTCCTCGACAGCGAGGACCCGCTCTACGCCCGCATTCAGAAGCTCTATCTGCAAGAGCAGACACGTCTCTTCGGCACCGACCACATCTATGGCATTGACCCGTTCAATGAGATGTCGCCACCCAGTTTCGAGCCCGACTATCTGGCGCGTGTGTCGCGTCACATCTATGAGTCGCTGCGCGCGGCCGATCCTGCGGCTCAGTGGCTGCAGATGGGGTGGTTCCTCTACTACCAGCGCAAGGACTGGACTGCCGAGCGCGCCCAGACCATGCTCGATGCTGTGCCGGCGGGCAAGATGCCCATCCTGGACTACTATTGCGAGCGCATGGAGGTCTGGCGGTTGCGTGATAAGTTCTATGGACAGCCCTTCATTTGGTGCTACTTGGGCAACTTCGGTGGCTCGACAGCCATGCAGGGCAACGTGCTCGAGGCTGGTGCCCGTTTGGAGAAAGCGCTCGTCGAGGCCCATGGCTCGCTGCAAGGCATCGGCTCGACGCTCGAGGGGCTGGATGTGCAGCAGTTCCCCTACGAGTACATCCTTGACAAGGCATGGGATCTGGGCCTGAGCGACAGCGTGTATGTGGCGCAACTGGCTCGGCGACATGTGGGAGGCGAGTCGCTGCCGGCTCGCGTGGCCTGGTGGGTACTGGCGCGAGATGTGTTTGTCCACTGGCCCTATACCCGTGGGCCGCAGTTCAACTTTGTGCCTGTCATGGACAAGCGCAGCAAGTGGTCGCGTGACGAGATTTATTACCGGCCCGACCGCATGGTCGAGGCTTGGCTCACCTTGTTGCAGCAACCGCGTGTAACGCGTGATGCGATGGCCATCGACATGATTGCCGCCGGACGTGAAGTGCTGGGACTGGCCTTCGCACGGGCCAAGGCCGACTTTGATGCCGCCTATCACCGTCGCGACCTGCCGTCGCTGCGTCGGCAAGGCCGATTGATGCTCGACATCATCCTCGATGCCGACACACTCGCAGCTCAGCATCCCTACTGCACTGTCAACAAGTGGATTGAGCTTGCGCGTGACTATGGTAACACCCCTCAGCTGAAAGACTACTACGAGATGAACGCTCGTCGTCTGGTCACCACTTGGGGTGGCGACCTCGATGACTATGCCAACCGCTCGTGGGCAGGCCTGATAGGGGAGTACTACCACCACCGATGGCAGATGTATGTCGATGAGGTGACACATAGTGTCGAGCAAGGCCGTGACTTCGACCAGGACGCCTTTGATCAGCGACTGCGGCAGTACGAACAAGCATGGTCCGATTCGACCCATCCCATAGCGCTACCACCCGCCACCGATGTGCTCGCCTTCTCGCGCCACCTCGCTGTCAAGTATGCCACTCAGCTGCCATAGCTCCAAGCCGATGGTCCATTGTGACAGCCTTGTCAAACCAAATAATAAACAAGTTGCGAAATATCGCCAAAACAAGATCTATATCGCCAGGTGGATTCGTCTCGCGAATGGCATCAGGCTAGGGTAACTGCATTGCTTAGGTTAATAAATATTAAAATTGGGGGGTAATTGTAATTTGAATCAAAAATAGTAACTTTGTGGTGTTGAAAGCGAAATTCGCCTTAGGGTCAAATCGGGTTCTAACCCAAGACGGCCACAAAACTAATTTGCAGAACCCACCTGAAAGAGCTATGAAAATTAAGATTGTTTGCGCACTGATGATGGTGCTGCTGCTCCAGGCTTGCAGCAACGATGAGCCAAGCACAAAGCCGACTCAAAAGTCTACCTTCGTGATGACCGACGGCTATGGCCTGATGACTGACGATGCTGATCATCTCGAGCCTATAGATGGGATTACCCAAATCTTAAGACTATCGGTCAATGACAATCAACTGTATGTGTTGGGCAAGGGCACGCAGGGCAATCTGGTCATGTGGCACGATGGCCAGGTGCGTGACATCGACATCACGCCTGCCGAAGGCACATGGTTGAGCTCGGACTCCCCCGAAGTCGACAAAGGCAATGCCTACTATATGTATCGTAAAGGCGAGTTTGACAATGCGACATATTTTGTCAAGGGATTTCCTAACGGCAAGACCATTGAGTTGGAACCATTGTCGGGAGCATCGCCCGAGATAGTCCAATTCTTCCCCATTTCGTTTAGGGTTCATGGCGAACATGTGTATGCCTGTGCTGCTTATACTTTAAGGTACGAGTATCCATGGACAGCTTATGGCAGCGCTTATGTATGGATTGATGGCAAGGTTGTGCAATTAAGTACAGAACCGAATGTGACCATCGGTAGTTTAGATGGCAACAATGGACACTATGTAGCTGTGGGTACAAGAGGCACCACCGATGAAGGGTGGGGTATTACTGTCTATTGGCACGATGGCAAGCTGCAAGTGCTGGACAAGCGTGACAGTGACCGCGCTCAGGCCATTGCGCACATGCATGGCAACACCCCTATCCTGTATGGATGCCTACGCTATATCGATGGGGATAATAATATTGACGAGAAGGCTTGTCTGTGGATTGACGGGCAATATGTCGACCTCTCGCAAGGGCGTGACTCAGATGTGGTGGGAGTGCTCAGCTATGGCGATGACTATTATGCCTTTGTACACGACAATGGATCCATCAACTACCACATCTGGAAGAATGCTCAATACCTGAAAACCGTCACCATCAGTTCGATTGTTGATTGTGTAGTCTACTAGTCGGTCTAGCAGCCAGGCTGGAATAAACACAGAATACACTGAACACACTGATTTTTTTATTTTTTTTCAGTGTGTTCAGTGTATTCTGTGTGAGATAA
>DEKO01000211.1:0-4908 GCA_002353885.1 Porphyromonadaceae bacterium UBA2720 | reverse complement strand
GGGGGGACCGAGGGGGGCTCCGTTTATTGTTTGCCCAGCATGTTGTTGATGATGTCGTTGACATCGCTCACATCGATGCTGCCGTCACCGGTGACGTCGGCGCGACCGGCGTAGTTCAGTGCATCATCCATGCCCAACATGATGTTGATGATGATGTTGATGTCAGTCACATCCACCGTGCCGTCGCCATTCACATCGCCTGTTAGGCCTGGTGCGATGGGTGTGAAGTGCAGCGTGGGCGCGAGATCGTCGGTGACATGAGCCTGCGCCGTGCCATACTGGTTGCAGTCGTTCACAATGCTGTCAAGCGCCTTGCCCAGCATGCTATCGAGTTGGTTCTGTATCATGGGCACCACGATGAGCCGCGCCAGGAAGTTGAGGTTTGGTAACAACTGGTCGACCAACGTCCCCACCTTGCCCATCATGGCATTGCGCAGGTCCTGGACGTTGCGTGTGGGTTCATTTCCCTGAGCCAGAGCCACCATCAGACGCTCAATCTCGTCGTGGAACGCCGTGTAGATGGCCTCGGTGGCCTGTTCCTGGGTGAAATTGACGTCGCCGATGTAGCTGCTATATTGGTCAAGGACTGCCATGAGATCGTCCCATGAATGGTAGACCACGCTTGCAACCGTTGTGCGTGTGCTGTTCTTGAACCGCTGCAGCGCATAGGACTGGAAGTCGGGGATGTCCTCGATGTGGTCGATGGTGCCGGTGCTGAAGCTGAATGTGCCGCGGTCGGCCGAGACATCGATCAGGCGGAACTGGCAAGGATAAGTCAGCGGCGAGCCTGTGGTGGCCTCGACCAGCGAGTCGGTGCGTGCGTCATTGAACTGCGTGGTGATGTTGCCGATGTGCATGTGGCCGGTCAGCACCAGGCGGATGCCGTGTGCGATGAGGTCCTGGCGCAGGTTGGCAGCATCGGTCACGGTGGCATCACCCACCAGACGGTCCTGGTCATCAAAGTGCTCGACCAACTGGTGGTGCATCATCACCATCACCTGCTTGCCCAGTCTGCGTCCCTGGTCGGCTTTTGCCAGAATCCAGTTGCGTGTCGACAGGGTGATGTCGTTGGCGGCAATCGAGCGGTCGGTGTCGCGCTGCACCGTCATGTTGTCGTCCACGGCGATGAGCCACAGACCCGCGATGGGCTCGGCCAGATAGCTCAGCGAGTTGTTGTCGCGTTCCAGGGCTTGGTCGTAGCCCATGTCGGCATAGATGGTGGCGAACTCCGCGCTGGTGGGTGTGGTCACGCGGCGTGTGGTCGAGCCATAATAGCCCTTGGCCTCGTCGCTGTTCACATCGTGATTGCCCGGGATGACAAACACCTTGATGCCTGCTTGTCGCAGTTGCGCCAGATAGGCAGCCATGTCCTGGTGGCTGCGGCGCTCGCCGTCCTTGCTCAGGTCTCCACTCACCAGCACGGCGGTGGGGTGGATGGCCAGGATGGTATCGACCATAGCCTTCATGATGGGGGCGCCTAGATCAATCATTTTGTTGTTGCTATTGATGGCATCGGTGTAGGGTTGACCTGGATTGACCACCAGTGCCGGGCTGAGCAGATGCGGGTCGGTCAGTACCAGCAGGCGCTCCTGTGCTGCTGCCACCAGTGGCAGCAACATCGTCAGCAGCATGGCGTAGCAAGCAGTAGATATTTTGGACTTCATAGCAAATTTTTTTGCAAAGGTAGGCTGTTAATTGCAGATATTCATTCAATTGTGGCACAAAAAATAAAAAAATAGTCGCAAAGAGCGATCAATGCGCAATCCTTGATTTTCAATTGTCAATTTAATTATCTAACTTTGCAGTCGTGGAATGGTTTGGTGACACATTGTTTAACCACTCGGCGGTGCAGGCGGTGATTGTGCTGTCGGCACTCTGTGCGTGTGGCCTGGCTTTGGGCAAGGTCAAGCTGTGGGGCATCTCACTGGGCGTGACCTTTGTCTTCTTCTTGGGCATCTTGGCCGGCTCGGTGGGCATCACTATCGACCCCCAGATGCTGCGCTATGCCCAGGACTTCGGGCTCGTACTCTTTGTCTACGCACTGGGTGTGCAGGTCGGTCCGGGATTCTTCAACTCGCTGCATCACAGTGGCATTCGGCACAATATGCTCGCTCTGGGTGTGGTGTTGCTAGGCACCGTGATGGTCTTGGCGCTGCCCTGGGCCTGCGGCATTCATCTGTCTGACGCGGTGGGCATCATGTGCGGTGCCACCACCAACACGCCAGCACTGGCAGCCGCGCAGCAGACGCTGGCGCAAATGGGACTGCCGGTGAGCGGAGCGGCGCTGGGATGTGCCGTGACGTATCCGTTGGGAGTGGTGGGCGTGATACTGGCGCTGCTGCTGATGCGTCGCGTGCTCGTGCGTGCCGCCGACATGCAACCCCATGATGACGACGATGCCGAGAGCACCTTCATTGCGGCCTATCAAGTGCACAACCCGGGCATCTTTGGCAAACGCGTGGGTGAAGTGGCCAGCGAAGCGCATGTCCAGTTTGTCATCTCGCGCCTGTGGCGCGATGGCAAGGTCACCATTCCTGCCTCCGACACCGAGCTGTGCGAGGGCGACCGCTTGCTGGTCATCACCCACGAGGAGGACGCGCAGATGATGACGATGCTCTTCGGTCAGCAAGAAAACACCGACTGGAACAAGGACGACATCGACTGGGATGCCATCGACAGCGAACTGGTGTCGCGGGCCATCCTGGTGACAAAGCCCGAGGTCAATGGCAAGCGTCTGGGAGCGCTCAAGTTGCGTAACCACTATGGCGTCAACATCAGCCGCATCATCCGCAACGGCGTGCAGCTGCTGGCCACGCCCAGCATGCACTTGATGACGGGCGACCGTCTGATTGTGGTGGGGCAGCAGCAAGCCATCGACCATGTGGCCGATGCGCTGGGCAACGCTGTCGAGTCGCTCAACGAGCCCAGGCTCATCTCGGTGTTCTTCGGGATGACATTAGGGCTGATATTGGGGTCGATTCCCATACTCATTCCGGGCATGTCGTCGCCCGTCAAGCTAGGCTTGGCTGGTGGCCCCATCATCGTGGGCATCCTCATGGGGTGCTTCGGCCCGCGCATACACATGAACTCTTACATCACACAGAGTGCCAACTTGATGTTGCGGGCCATCGGGCTATCGCTCTACCTGGCTTGCTTGGGGCTGGATGCCGGGCGGGACTTCTTGGCCACCGTCATGCGCCCCGAGGGGCTGCAGTGGATTGCCGCCGGATTTGTCATCACAGTGGTGCCTGTGCTCATCATGGGTTGGGTGGCATTGCGCTTGGCTCGCATTGACTATGCCACTGTCTGCGGCATCCTCACCGGTGCCATGGCCAACCCCATGGCACTGAACTATGCCAACGACACGCTGCTCAGCGACCGTGCTTCGGTGGCCTATGCGACGGTCTATCCGCTGAGCATGTTTGTGCGTGTGCTACTGGCCCAATTGCTTTTGTTGGTCTTTCTTTAACCACCTAGTATGAAGAAATATTTGTTCTCACTATTGGCCGTGTCGATGTCGCTGATGGCATGGGCGCAGTATGTGCCCACGGCCGAGAACTTGGCTGCACGCCGCGAGTTTGAGGGGTTCCGCTTCGGCATCTTTCTGCATTGGGGCATCTACAGCGAGTTTGCACAGGGCGAGTGGTATCTCAACACAGGCAATCTCAGTGCCGACGAGTATGCCAAGGCCGCCTCGTGCTTCTATCCCATCCGCTTCGACGCACGCCAGTGGGTGCAGGCCATCAAGGCTTCGGGAGCCCGCTACATCACCTTCACCAGCCGGCACCACGATGGCTTCTCGATGTGGCACACACGGCAGAGTGGCTACAACATAGTCGATGCTACACCCTTTGGGCGCGATGTGGTGGGCGAATTGGCCCAGGCCTGTCGCGAACAAGGTGTGCGTCTGCATCTCTACTACTCGATACTTGACTGGATACGCCCCGATTATCCTGTGGGGCGCACCGGCCTGAACACCGGGCGCGAGCGCAAGCCTGACTATGACAGCTACTTCAACTTCATGAAGGCACAGATCCATGAACTGCTCACGCAGTATGCTGGCATTGGTGGCATTTGGCTCGACGGCTATTGGGACCACGACCAGGACGCGACCCCCTTCGACTGGCGCATGCCTGAGTTCTACCGATATATCCATCAGCTCAAGCCCGATTGCTTGGTTGGTAACAACCACCACATTGCTACCATCAAGGGTGAAGACTTCCAGATGTTTGAGCGCGACCTGCCGGGCGAGAACACAACCGGCTATGCCGATGCGCAGACCGTCTCGTCGCTGCCGCTGGAGATGTGCCAGACCATGAACGGCATGTGGGGCTACAAGGTGGCCGACACCGACTACAAGTCGTCTCGCCAGCTCATCACGCTGCTTGAGCGGGCGGCAGCTAAGGGCAGCAATCTGTTGCTCAACATCGGCCCGCAACCCAATGGTGAGCTTCCAGCTGTGGCACTCGAGCGCTTGCATGACATCGGGCAGTGGATGCAGCGCTACGGCGAGTCGATTTATGGCACCAGCCGAGGTGCTGAGTTTGCCTGGGGGGTGACCACCGTCAAGGCCGACCGCACCTATCTGCACGTGTTGCAATCGGCCACATCCGTCACCCTGCCACTACAAGGTAAGCCGCGCACCGTGGCCCGTATGGCCGACGGCAAGCTGTTAGACTGGCATTACGACCAGCGGCACAAGACCCTGAGCGTTTATGGGACGGCGCAATATGACGTAATCACAGTTACAAGATAATTCACTCAAGTTTCGCAAGTAGCTACTTTCTAAAGTAGTAGAGTAGTAGTGTAGTAAAGTAGTAAAGCCGTTACATGATGGTGGCTGTTGTCCCCCTAGCCCCCTAAAGGGGGGATTCTGTTGTGGCGGTAGGGACGCGCCTTGGCACGTCC
>DEKO01000204.1 GCA_002353885.1 Porphyromonadaceae bacterium UBA2720 | reverse complement strand
GCACCCCATAACATAGAGTTTGCCGATGCGGCCACTTCTCTTGGCCTCGCCCAACTCAAGAATGGTGTTGATTGACTCTTCCTGTGCATCGGCGATGAAGCCGCAAGTGTTGACCACAACCACCTCGGCATCGATGCGCTTGGGGTTGTGCTCGATAGTGTATCCCGCCACTTGCAACTGGCGCAGCAGATGCTCGCTGTCAACCAGGTTCTTGGAGCAACCCAGCGAGATGACTTGTACCTTGTTTTTGCGCATGGCTTACTTGCCAAAGAGTGAACGCACAAACTCCTCGCGACGGAACACCTGCAGGTGATCCATGCCTTCGCCCAGGCCAATATATTTGACAGGAATCTGGAACTGATCGCTGATGCCGATGACCACCCCACCCTTGGCAGTACCATCGAGTTTGGTGATGGCCAGTGCGTTGACCTCGGTCGCAGCTACAAACTGCTTGGCCTGCTCAAAAGCGTTTTGCCCCGTACTGCCGTCCAGTACCAGGAGCACCTCGTGCGGCGCGTCGGGCAGAACCTTGCGCATGACGTCCTTAATCTTAGTGAGCTCGCGCATCAAGCCTACATTGTTGTGTAGGCGGCCTGCAGTGTCGATAATGACCACATCGGCATTTTGTGCCTTGGCACTGGCCACGGCATCATAGGCCACACTGGCCGGGTCGGTTCCCATCTTGTGCTTAATCACGGGCACATCGACCCGTTGGCCCCAAATCTCGAGCTGCTCATCAGCAGCGGCACGATAGGTGTCGGCCGCACCGAGCACGACCTTGTTTCCGGCTTGCTTAAACTGGTAGGCCAGTTTGCCGATGGTCGTGGTCTTGCCCACACCGTTGACGCCCACCACCATGATGACATAGGGCTTCTTGTCGTCGGACACTGTGAAGTCTTCCATGCCCACATTGTTGTTGTCGGCAAGCATCTGTGTGATCTCGTCGCACAACAAGTCGTTGAGTTCACTTGTACCCACATACTTGTCCTTGGCCACACGTTTCTGGATGCGGTCAATGATCTTGAGTGTGGTGTCGACACCGACATCGCTGGTGATGAACACCTCCTCGAGGTTGTCGAGCACATCATCNNTGGTACTCTTACCAGCCACAGCGTGCGCAATCTTGGCAAACACGCCCTGCTTGGTCTTCTCCAGTCCATGGTCAAGAGTCTCCTTCTTCTCGCGACTGAAGAACGAGCGGAAAAAGCCTTTCTTTTTAGGTTCATCAGCGGGTTGCTCGGTCTCGGGCTGGGCTGCAGTTTGTTCAACCTTTGGTTGAATATTCGTTAGCTCGTCTCGCTGTGTATCAGCAGGTTGTACCATCTCCTGTTCTTGTTCAACAGTTCCTTCGGTTTGCTTCTGCTCCCCTATGGGCTGAGTCACTTGCGCCTGCTGCTGATCATTCTGCTCGTTGTTCTTCTTTCGGTTGAAGATATTGAATAGTGCCATATCTGTTAGGTTTGCGATTAATTGGGCAAAGGTACTAAATAATTAAGAATTAAGAGTTAAGAATTGAGAATTATTTTCATCGCTTTATCCCAAAAAGTTGACCGCGGCGATTGTCTTAATCGGCCGCGGTCGTTGTTATGGTTGCGTCAAATAACTCGTAAAATATTATTTGAGGTACTCTTGCACTTTGTCGTTGGGGACCATGCGCTCAGCGAACACGTAAGCACCAGTCTTCTCAGAGCGGACCATCTTGATGACCTTGCTGAAATTACGACCTTCACCCGTTTGGAGGGTTGCAACTACTTTCTTTGCCATAGTCTAGTGAGTGTTATTATTTGATTTCTTTGTGAACGGTTACTCTCTTCAGATAGGGATTGTACTTCTTGAGCTCGAGACGCTCAGTAGTGTTCTTGCGGTTCTTGGTGGTGATGTAACGCGACATTCCAGGAACTCCGCTACCCTTCTGCTCGGTGCATTCGAGAATCACTTGCACGCGATCGCCTTTTGCTTTCTTTGCCATAGTTCAATTACTGTTCTAATGTTCTGATTTCGGTTAAATGTCCCTCTTCGGCAGCTTTCTTCAGAGCTGCATCCAAGCCAAAGCGGTTGATGTTGCGCAGACCGGCGGCCGAAACGGTCAGACGGATCCACACGTCCTGCTCGGGCCAGTAGAACTTGCGGTTGAACACGTTCACATTGAACTTGCGTTTAGTTCTTCTCTTAGAGTGCGACACATTGTTGCCAGTGATCGCCTTCTTGCCTGTGATTTGACAAACTTTAGACATTTTTGGTATCTACTTAGTTGTTATTAATCTGTTTAATTCATTTGACTCCAAGGCGAGGCATCGCTTCGACATCGCCGTAGCACAATATTTATTAACGAAGCCACGGTTCATTGCTGAACCACGAATCCGTCATTTTCAGGAAGGCTCGCCGTCGCGAGTCCAACATCGTCCTACGCTTTACCCGCTGGCACTTAGCATCATAGCCTGCGTGTCGAAGTTTCAACGATCATGTGTCACAATACAGGACTAACCGCTAGTCAAGGGTATCCTGCCTTGAAATCGGCTGCAAAATTAGTAAATAATTGAGAATTGAGAATTATGAATTGAGTATTATCTTCACTTCTCTGTTGATATTTAACATTTTTTTGTGAATTTGATGGTAGTTCGCAACTGTTCAGCGAATCATCTTTTTGAGTCGCCTACGGCGAGAAAACTCTCAAATCTTAACAAATCAAACAAATCCCTATGGCAAAAAATATAAAGATTTGACAGATTTGAATAGATTTGTTGGATTTCTGCCTGACAGGGCACTCCTTAATATGATTCGCTGAATAGTTATGGTGATACTATCGGCTGATGACAACGCTGCACGCCGCATGTAGACTAGGCGAGACAAACGGCAGAACTACTGAACTACTGTTACTACTGAACTAAGAGCAGTTTGCTGTTTGTGAAACTTGAAACATATAATAGTAAGGTGAAAATTTGGTGATTTGTGGAAAATGTGCTACATTTGCGGTCCATTTCCAATGAATTATCATTAACACAACCTAGAGAATAATATGGAAAATAAGAAAATCCGACTTAATGCCAATCCTGTTGTGGCATACCTGCAGAAACCTGCTGCCGAATTCACCCGTGCCGACCTCATCCGCTTTGTCGAAGAAAACGACATCAAGATGGTCAACTTTATGTATCCTGGTGGAGATGGCAAACTCAAGACCCTGAACTTTGTTATCAACGACCTGGACTATCTTGAGACCATACTCACCTGTGGTGAGCGCGTCGATGGCTCAAGTTTGTTCTCGTTCATCCAGGCTGGCAGCAGCGACCTGTATGTGTTGCCCCGCTACTGCACCGCCTTTGTCGACCCATTTGCCGAGATTCCGACACTGTGCCTGCTGTGCAGTTACTTCGACAAGGACGGCAATGCGCTGGAGAGCAGCCCCGAGCACACGCTGCACAAGGCCTGCGAGGCGTTCAAGGAGGTGACTGGTATGGAATTCCACGCAATGGGCGAGTTGGAGTACTATGTTATCTTCAATGACGACGAGATGTTCCCTGCCCAAGACCAGCGAGGCTATCATGAGAGCGGTCCGTATGCCAAGGGTGGCGAGTTCCGCGCCAAGTGCATGAAGTATATCGCCCAGGCCGGCGGTCAGATCAAGTATGGCCACAGCGAGGTGGGCAACTTTGTGCAGGACGGCACCGTCTATGAGCAGAACGAGATTGAGTTCCTGCCCGTGCCTGCCGAGCAGGCCGCCGACCAGTTGACGCTGGCCAAGTGGATCATCCGCAACCTGGCATACGAGATGGGGCTGGACGTGACTTTTGCCCCCAAGATTACCGTGGGCAAGGCAGGTTCGGGCTTGCACATCCACATGCGCATGCTCAAGGACGGTCGCAACATGATGCTGGATGGCGGCAAGTTGAGCGACAATGCTCGCCGCATGATTGCCGGCATGATGGACCTGGCTCCGTCAATCACCGCCTTTGGCAACAAGAATCCGATGAGTTACTTCCGCCTGGTGCCGCACCAGGAGGCCCCAACCAACGTGTGCTGGGGCGACCGCAACCGCTCGGTGCTGGTGCGTGTGCCGCTGGGCTGGACCAGCGGTGTGGACATGTGCAGCAAGGCCAACCCGCTGGAGCATCAAGCCGACTTTGACACGACGCTCAAGCAGACAGTGGAGATGCGTTCGCCAGACGGCAGCGCCGACGTGTATCAACTCATCGCTGGATTGTGCGTGGCTTGCCGCCATGGCTTTGAGATGGCCGACGCACTGGAGGTGGCCGAGCGCACCTATGTCAACGTTAACATTCACGACAAAGCCAACGAGGATCGACTGGAGCAACTGGCACAACTGCCCGACAGTTGCGTGGCAAGCGCCGACTGCCTGGAGCGCCAGCGCAAGG
Source organism: Porphyromonadaceae bacterium UBA2720 (assembly GCA_002353885.1). Taxonomy (GTDB): domain Bacteria; phylum Bacteroidota; class Bacteroidia; order Bacteroidales; family Muribaculaceae; genus Sodaliphilus. Next base: position 5,198 of record DEKO01000204.1, on the reverse strand, counting down.
TGTTTGAGGAGCACGGTGTGTTCAGCCCTGCCATGATCGACGGCATCATCAAGGGCCTGCGCGACATGGATGACCGCACGCTGCGCCGTGACATCCAGGACAACCACAAGGAGTTGCAGAAGCTGGTGACCCGCTATTTCCACTGCGGGTAAAGTCTCCCTCAATGCCCCCAAGGGGGAAGCATCAACACAATCGCTCATCCCAGCCGGGGTGAGCGATTGATGTATTTACTTATAACAGTCTTGGTATGGCGGGCGCTAAAGGGCGAGGCGGAAACCAAGATTTTTAAACGAAGTTGACTTATTGCCAGAAAGGCGAAATGAAACACGACAAAAAGTCGCATTATTGAAGTAGTCCCCTCCACGAACAACCTTGCCAATATCCTCCAGACTGGGGCCAGTCGGGTTTGTCTGCGCCTCACTACTGTAAAAATAATAAACGTCTTGGCACCACTCTAACACATTGCCGCTCATGTCGAACAAGCCCAACTCGTTGGGAGTCTTGGATGCAACAGGATGAGTAGTAGCACTGCTATTGTCGGCATACCATGCAACTTCATCTATGTTGTTGCTACCGGCATACTTATAGGTTTGGCTCTTGTTACCACCTCGTGCCGCAAACTCCCACTCGGCCTCGGTAGGCAGGCGGAAGGTCTTGCCCGTCAACTGGTTCAGTTTGGTGATAAACGCTTGGCAGTCGTCCCAACTAGTTTGTTCTACTGGTCGCTGTAGGTCGCCAGTAAAATAACTAGGATTACTTCCCATCACAGCCTGCCACAGCTCCTGAGTCACTTCGGTCTGTCCGATGCTATAACTACTCAGTGTCACTTGATGTGTCGGCAACTCGGCGTTGCCCGCGTCGCTGCCCTGCTCGGCGGTGGCTCCCATGGTGAAGGTGCCGCCCTCGACTGCCACCATCTTGAACGTCACGCCATTGACGGTAAATGTCGTGATAGATTCATCTTGATTGTTTTTTCCGAGCATAATGTTGATGACGGCATTCACGTCGGCTATGTCGACCTTGCTGTCGCCAGTGACATCACTGGCTGCAGTCTGCGCGGTCTTGCCCAGCATCATGTTGATAACAGCGTTGACATCGGCGATATCTACAGTGCCTTCGCCTGTGACATCGCCTCTCACTTGCGCTGATGCGCTTAACCCTAGCAGCAGATATGCCACCAGAGCCATTGTTTTGAGATAAAATTTCTTCATAATGGTTCAAACTTTAGTGATTATTAATATTCGCTTGCAAAGGTAACTAAAAAATCTTAAATCACCCCCACAAATGCAAATTTTTATCAAATCGTTGTTTTATTGTATATTTTGGTAGAAAAGGTTACTCTTCAAACCGCATTCACTCTGCATTGCTTAGACCAAATTACGAGAACTTTCGGCCCTCTTGCATGGTTTTTCGCTCACTTATTCGTAACGGTGGCTGCACCAAAGTTACTCCCGTTCGGAAAAACGCAAATAAATTTGACCTCTGGTCTGATTTATTTGGTTTTTCGCTCACTTATTCGTAACTTTGCCGAAAATAATATTGCTCTGGCGAATCATGAAACAGATAATAGACTTTGAAGTAACCGAATGCGCCCAGATGGGGCCAAACTATGCCTTGCTGCGCCTCCGTCCCTTGCGGGGCGAGATGCCAAGCATCGAGCCAGGGCAATTTGTGCAGGTTGAGGTGCCCAACTCCAAGACGACCTACCTGAGGCGTCCCATCTCGGTGAACTATGCCGACCGCCATGAGCTGTGGCTGCTGGTGCGCCGTGCCGGAGCCGGCACCAACGCGCTGTGCAATCTGCCCGAGGGCGCACGACTCAACATCATGTTGCCGCTGGGCCACGGGTTCAGTACCGATGTGCGTGGCCGTGCCCTGCTGGTGGGTGGTGGCGTTGGTGTTGCCCCACTGCGCATGCTGGGCCGCCGGCTGCTGGCGCAGGGCGTGGAGGTGCACTTCCTGCTGGGTGCGCGCACTTCGGCCGACGTGTTGCAGCTCGACCTCTTCCGACAGACAGCAGAGACTCATGTGGCCACCGAGGATGGCTCGTGGGGCCACAAAGGACTGGTGACCGCCCACCCCATCCTGCAAGAGCCATGGGACCACATCGCCTGTTGCGGACCAATGCCGATGATGAAGGCTGTGGCTGCCATCGCCCGCGAGCGCGGCATCGACTGCGAGGTGAGCCTGGAGAATGTGATGGCATGCGGCCTGGGAGCCTGTCTGTGTTGTGTCGAGGACACTGCCGACCATGGCAATGTGTGCGTGTGTCAAGAAGGACCAGTATTCAACATCAAACGACTGAAATGGTAGATTTAAGCGTCAAGATAGGACAGATGTGCCTGAAGAATCCAGTGATGACGGCTTCGGGCACCTATGGGTTCGGTGAGGAGTATGCCGACTTGGTGGACCTGAGCCGTCTGGGTGGCATTGTGGTCAAGGGAACCACGCTGGAGCCGCGACAGGGCAACCCCTACCCTCGCATGGTCGAGACCCCGAGCGGCATGATCAATGCCGTGGGTCTGCAGAACAAGGGTGTGGATTACCTGGTGGAACACATCTATCCCCGCATCAAGGATTATGACACCGCCCTGGTGGTGAATGTGAGCGGCCGCACAGTCGAGGACTATGCCGCCGTGTGCGAACGGTTGCGAACACTAGACAAGATTGCCGCTGTCGAGATCAACATTTCATGCCCTAACGTCAAGCAAGGCGGAATGTCATGGGGTACTACGACAGCCGGATGCGAGAGTGTGGTGAGTGCTTGCCGACGCGCCTGGGACCGCACGATGATAGTCAAGCTCACCCCCAATGTGACCGACATCACTGAGATTGCCCGTGCTGCCGAGGCTGCCGGTGCCGACTCGGTGTCGCTGGTCAACACGTTCCTGGGCATGGCTATCGACGTGGAGCGCCGTCGACCTTACCTGTCGACCATCACAGGCGGACTGAGCGGAGCAGCTATCCGCCCCATCGCTGTGCGCATGGTGTGGCAGGTGTCACAAGCAGTCAAAGTGCCCGTCATCGGCCTTGGAGGCATCATGAACGGCCGCGACGCGGTCGAGTTCCTGTTGGCCGGAGCCTCGGCAGTGCAGATAGGCACAGCCAACTTCATCGACCCTCAGGTCACCATCAAAGCCATCGACTACATCCGCGACTACATGGAGCGGCACGGCATCGAGCGCATTGCCGACTTGAGAATGCTATGACAGATTGCCATACACAAATCGCGCCAGGATGAAGAAGTCACCTTGGCGCGATACTTTATAGGTGGGTTCTATAAAATCCACCCATATTGATATCAATACTTGCGCAGTATCTGGATGGTAGAGGTGTCACTCAGAAAGACGCAGAACAGGCCCTGTGGCTCCTGAGCCGGGTCGCCCAGATAGGGGTCGCCCGGTTGCCACCGCTCGTGCAGCGGATGTGGCAGACCGCCCCATGCCCAGAAGTTACACCCGGCCAGCACGGGCTCGTTGGCCACCATGTCGAGCACGAAGTCGTAGTAGCGGTCACGGGCTGTTGTAGCCACTTCAGGCGAAAATTTGAAGCCATTGCGCGGATAACCAAACTCCTCAATCACGACGGGTTTGTCCAGCTCCTTGGCAATGTCAACGTGAGCCATGGCATACTTCATGCTCTCGGCACAAGCATTCTCGACATCGGCCTCGCACGAGTCTTTGCGCGCCCACCCCCAATGAGTGGGCCACATGTGGATGGTGATATAGTCGATGTTGGGGTCGGCCGAAATCTTGCGGAACAGCGTGGTGTCGCCATCGCATCCCACAAAGCCCTCGCCGCCCACCGAGATCAGGTGGTTCTTGTCCAGGCTGCGTATCAAGGCCGACGTCTCACGCAACCATCCGGCGAAGGCCTCAAAATTCTCATCACCCTTGCCGAACGGACGCGGTTCATTGCCTATCTGCCAGGCCATGATGGTAGGGTCGTCGACATAGGCTACATTGGTGTAGCGGTTGGTACGACCCAGGATGTAACGCACATAGTCGTAGAACAGTTGGTGCGCGCTGTCGTTGGCGGCAAACATAGCCACATGGTCGACATAGGCGTCATAGCCTGCCGAGTTGGGCAGCGGTGTCTTGCCCTTGCCCACCTGCTCCAGGTAGTAGCCAAATCCCCCACTCCATTCCCACGAGTTGTTGAGATAGAGCACTGCCTTCATGTCGCGCTTGCCCATCTCGCTGAGCAGGAAGTCCAGCCCAGCCAGAATAGTGTCGTTGTACTGTCCCGGAGCCTCCTGCAGTGTGGGTTCCACCTTGTCCTGCTCGCCACGGGGGCCGTCGCTGCCCACCAGCATGCGCAGATTGTCCACACCCAGGGCGTGCAGCGAGTCCAGTTCCTGGCACAACCGCTTGCGGTCGCCGCCCTGGCCCTCACTGCCCAAGATGGCACCATACCAGAAGTTGGTCCCCACAAACTTGTAATCCCTCCCGTCGATGACGAGCTTTGTGCCCTTGTGCTGCACAAAGGCCGACTTGTCGGCCTGATTGCCGACACACGATGCCACTAGCCATATTGCAGCCAGGCACCAACAGAGTTGTTTGATTATCTTCATTATAGTCAACACATTTGAGAGCCACAAAGTTACACAAAACTCCCGAATCGCACAACACCTGGTTTGCTACTTTAATGGACAGACATAAGAACATGAGAGCATTTTGCTTTGCTACAGTGATGGATAGACATAAGAACAAAAGAAAAACATCACATCTTTGTGAATTGCTTTCAAATATGTACCTTTGCACTGGATATTGCAACCCAAATATGTAGTCAGTATTTACGGATGTTTACTTCTTGTGGAGTTTCTGTGCCTCCCTTATCATGTTTATACCAGACATCCACAATATTGTTCTGTGAGAATTTAGTAAAGTCATCGAGTTTTTTATGATAAAAGCTCTCTTCCACCATATATTTACCACATGATATAGCCTGTGATGCCTCATATGGTTCATCAGGCTTCAGGTCACAAGTATGTTTTTCCTCGTCATAATCATAATGATGATGACTGCACAGATAGCAGTTTCTTACATCACAACCTTTGCTTCTTGCTAAGGTAAGTCCCCAGTTGTAAAAACGTGCGAAGGAAAAAACTTCAGGATTTCCTTGCCTTTCTGAATAAACACCCTGACTCATATTACTATCCTTAATAGTAACTTCCAATAAAGAACACCTTCTTCTGT
>DEKO01000224.1 GCA_002353885.1 Porphyromonadaceae bacterium UBA2720 | reverse complement strand
CGCAGGCATTCAACGTAGATGATTAAAACTATTACTATTACTTACGATTATGTTCAATCATTGCCTTATAGCTTAAGGCTTATAGCTTATAGCTTAAGGCTTATAGCTTATTGCTTAAAGCTTACAGCTATCAGAAAACGGCCTTGGTCGTTTTCGTGGTACCGTCGCTGTAGCGAGTGACGATGATGTTCACGCCACCGAACGGACGGCTCGAAGTCTGACCCATCGGGTTGACGTAGGTCACACCCACCACATCACAGCTGCGATCCTGCACAGGAGTCGAGATGCCGGTGACAATACCTTTAGTGGCATTGATAGTCACGTCGCACTCACCCTCGGCCACATAGTAGTCATAGTCGGCAGGAGTCAGCGCTGCTGCACGGCGAGGACCATTGGCCGAACTTGTCATTTCGGCAATTGTCACAGTGCCGGCATTAGAGCCATTGCCAGTGCGGGCAGCAAAATCAGAGATTGTAATGAGATAGGTCTTACCTGCAGCAATCTTGAAGCTGTTGCTTCCGCCGTCGTAGTATCTCAGCGTTACATTTGATGCGGGGGCTTCTTGTGTTGCTGCCTCAGGCTGAATGCGGTTCTCCTTAATGTCATCCCAACCTGTAGCGCTTGCAGACAAAGCATTGACGAAGCTAAAATAGGCATATCCATCACCACTGTCATTCGGAGTAAACAAACCAGTATAGGTCTTGCCATCGAGCGATGTCAAGGTAGCCAGCGAGTGGTTGGGCAGCCATTTGCTGCTCTTAGGCTGATTGCCAATCACATAGATGGGCTGATTCAGTGCTGGATTCTCCTGTCGAGTGAAATAAGCACGCACCACAAAGTGAGCTTTCAGCTCTTCAAGCGTACCAGGACGGTAATCGACGCCAGCCATACGCTTAGCACCGAAGGTGGCGTGAGTCTCATTCTCGATGGGGCCATCTGTAGCGACAGGTTCAAACTCACCTTCAGTGACAGGGCGGATACCCAACGAGTAATCCAGCAAATTGTCTTTGCACATCTTTTCACTATTGCCCATGTCGAAGCCATAATTCATGTCCTCGAACAGATAGTCAGCACTCTTACGGACATTGCGGCTGCTGATTTCCTCGCGCAGTATGCTAGGATCTGAAATCTGGCGCCATGCACGAACCTTGTAGAGCTGGTAGCCATCTGGAATGTTGAGAGCAGTGAACTTCAGCGGGATGTTGTAGTAAGAGCACCACTCACCATTGTCATACCATGCATACTCACTCATCAATGGGTGGCCTTCGGTATTCAACAGAGGATCAACCTCAACCTGAAGTGAGCCCTTCACAGTGCTCTTCAACGGAGCACCATAGGTATTGTAGTAGTCATACTTTGCTTTATTGGCATTGAACATTTCAACGACGGGTGCATAGTCGTAGACTCCTGCATTATCAGGATTGTCCAAGAAGTCATCAACGAATGCAGCTTTGGCCATTTGACCTTGCTGGACATTAACGTTTGGCAACTGGGTTTCACCCATCGTGACCGTGTAGTAGTCCATCTGGTTGTCAGCTTGTCCTTGCGGCTCAGCGTCTGTCTCAACTTTAACTCCATCAACGACCTCTACCTTATCTATAATAGAATGCACATCGTCCTCTGCCCAACGATAAGCATAGTAAGCAAGGATTTCGCTCTTGGGGCTGTAATGGACATTCATATCAAATTCAACACCGTCCGACAAAGAAGCGCGCGGATGATGATTATCTGCTCCATCATAATTCACTTGGGCAAAAGTCATCACGCCCTTCATATCCATTGCTGTCTTGGGCACGGCTAAAGAAAGGACAGTACTATAAAGCTCAGTTAAGCCCTCGCCATAGCCGGCATCACGAGTGAGCTTCACCTGATAGGTGTGCTTGCTCGAGTGGGTGTTCTGTGCGGTCGACTCATCGAAATTGTCATAGATGACAAAGTCAGTAAATGTCACATAGCCATAGTCATCGACACTGAATGGCACAGTCGTCGGGTTTGTGTGGTAACCGGCATAGACGCCATCATTACCCTCCTTACCAGTGGGGAACTCATTCTCAGGAGTCTGAGCTACCTCAACACCGTCAGTGAAGTTGAGCTCCAATTTTTTTCCGCTGACAGTGGCTGTAGCAAACACCTTGGGATCGGTGTCAACAGTCAGAGGATAAGTATCCGAACCAATGATATATTCACCAGCCTCGTTCTTCTGAGGAACTTGGGTCGTACGATAGAACTTGAAGGTCGTTCCTTCAAGGTCAGAAGACTTGAGGGCCAGATCGTAACTGCGAACACGCAGTGCGTTGCTGTAGTAGTTCTTCTCCTTGGCAGGATTAAAGCGGCTGGTGTGGTCAGGATTCAACGTGAGTTCGAGCACCTCAGCCTTGTTGGTGCCAGGAATAATGTAGCTCTGCTTGTTCGACATCTGCAGGGTCACAAACTGGTCGGCATCCTGAGCCTGGATTGCGAATGTCACCTGGTAACCATGCTCAAGCTGGGGCATATACACGCCGTCAAAATTGAATGTATTCTGATCAACCTCACCAACCTTTTTATAAGACTCAGTACCATCTTCGTTGGTAATCACCTGATAGATGATATGCTTACCATTCTGGTCGGGGAAGAAGTCCTTCAGGTTAGATGTCCAAGTCAAGTGCAACTGATACTTGTTCTCTTGGTTCTGAGCAAGTTCACCGGTGATGGGCTCTTGATGGATAGCGAACAGACCCATCGAAGGACGATGATCCTTATTATAATTCTTGAACAGGTCAGAAGTTCCTGTATCACGCTGGTCCCAATTAAGCATACGATACTTCGGGACAATAAACATCAAGTCACGAACATCCTGGCAGTCGGCACTGCTCGAGGTCTTACCATACATGTTGAACTCGTGTCCTGGATCAACGTAAGGGATTGACTGGCAATCATGCTCAACTGAATAGGTCTTAGCTGCCACCAATGCTTGATAGACATCGTTGGCCTCGGTCGAATTAATCAAATCATAGGCACTTAATTGCTCATACATCCAGTAGAACGGACCCCAATACATACCTGCCTGAGTGGTCATAGTAGAGCCACTACCTGAACCTGTGTTCACTGCCACATAGGGCGCCTTAGCGCTTGTGCGCAGATGCCCCTTGGCCAAGAAGAAGAAACGGTTCATGTTGTCGCAGTCAACCTTGAACAGGGTTGCCTCATTCAAGCCACTGCCTACAGTTGTGAAGTCCCTGATGACACGCACCGACTTAAACTGAGTCGCAATTGTTGAACGTAAAGTTTCATAGCTAGTTGGATCTTTGGTTCCGTAAGAAGGAGTCACGTTGTCCTTCATCTCAACAAGCAGAAGCGTCACGCCCTCTTTCTCAGGCTCATACTCCTGAAGGTCAAAAGAGCACTCATAGGTTTTCTTATTAGATGTAGAACTCGATGATGTGAGCGTTTGAGTAATATCTTTTTGAGTCGGGATATTCCAGCCAAAAGCATCGCTATACTTAATGGTCTCCATATCATAATTGCCACCAGGCTTCATAGCATCCATTCCACCAACTGCAGGATAATAGACATTACCCTTGCGCATGTCGGGGGTGTTCTCAGCGGTGTAGCCACGAGTCTTATTGCCCGGAATAGCTTTGTTCATGTAAACCTCACGCAGCAGAGCAATCATCTGATCGGGGTCAGTAGCAATTTCGTCTAGGGTAGCAACGTTCTCGGCGGGACGTTCGCTCTCATCAACATTGATGGGCCAAGAGTAGGATGTCGTCTCAAAGATTGTAGGCTCCTTTTCAATCACCTTGCCAGCGACATTGATACTAAAAGCAAAGTCACCCTCATCTGCCGAGGTTGTAATGGTGAAAGAGCTGGCGAACTCACCCAATGTAGAAGTGTTCATTGTGATAGTATAGTCACGTGACGCACCACTAGCCAGCACTCCACTTTCACCCGTAACGGTGAATACATTATTCTCAGGTTGAGTCAAAACAGGGGTAAATCCCAAGCGACCTAGATTCTTCAAGGTTACGGTGCGAACAGGACTATCACTATTCATGAGCACTGTCCCTAAATTGGCATTTTCGCCACTGATAGTAGACATATAGTCAGACTCAACACCAGTGCCACTCAACGCAACAGTGAATGTTGACCAACCGGCATTGATGGTCAATTCGCCATTCTCTGCGCCAACAGTAGATGGTGTGTATTTCACAGGCACAGCAAAAGCTGTTGCTCCTGCAGGAATGGTGATTGTGCTGCCTGCAGGCAGGCTAAATGGCCCTGTAACCGACAAAGTACCATTTATATCACTAGTGCTGGCATTAGCCAAAGAAGCCACTGGCTCCTCGGCCGACTTACCAACAGTATATTCACCGAAGTTAAATGCATTCTGGTTAATGGTCACAGCTGTGGTACCCTCACCAGTTAGGGTAACAGGCTCACCAACTTGCGAACCATTGACCTTGACAATCATTGTTGCTGTGTTGGTCCCTGCCTGAACAGGCGAGAATGTCACAGGAATGAACGCTTCGCCATTTGCGGCAACAGCAACACCCTGAGCGCTGAAAGCAGCTGCCTGCGCGCCAGTAATCTCAAACCTAAAATCTGAAGCACTGATTGCGCTTGTCGTAGGGTTAATCAGCTTCAGATTATTGTTATCCGTTGCACTGCTACCCTCAAGAAGATTCCCAAAAGTAGGAGTTCCACTCAATTCATAAGATGGTCCATCTTCATAGGTGATTTCCATTTTGGGGAGGAAAGATTGTGGATAACCATCTTCTTGCAGTGAACTATTATTCTTCCTACTATTTATACTTGAGCCTTCACTAGATGCGACTCCATAACAAGAAACATTCTGATAGTCATAGCCATTTGTTTTCACTAGATCGATAATGAGATTACTTCCCTGATAAGTGTAAGTTATCGGTAGACTAATGGTGTTAGCACCCGTTGGGAGAGCTCCCTCATAACATAAAGATAGGTTATCTCTGTTACTCTTCATCACGGCTAAATCAGAAATTGCTGTAGAAGTGGTCTCTCCAACTCGCACTGATAAAGTCCATGATTTATTATCTATAATCTTGGTTGCAAAAAATTTTATCCCAGTAATAACAGCTCCATTCCGAATCTCTTGCAATAATGCACTTGGAATAATAAACTGAGAAGACACATTGAAATCTTGATTCTGGTCTCCATCAAAATAATAAAATGCCAGTGGGACATACTCATTTGTCTGCGTCCCGTCACAGATGGTGACTGTTTGCGTCACTGCAACGGCTCGGGGTTGCCCTATTGAGTAGAACAGGGCACAAAGCAATAGTAATTTTAAATAGGTTTTCATTTGTGAAATATTAATGTAATAGAGTTTAACTTTCATCTGCACACAGACAGAAAAGACGGACGAGTTAATGGTTACGACAAATTAGTGAATAGCACCGTCTTTCCTATCAATATTGACCGAATATGCTATAAATCAGTGGTTTCTGACATTCATACACATATTTGACCACCGCAAAGGTAAAATCTTTTACGAAAACAAGCCCCAAAAATGAATGTATTTTTTAACACAAAATATTAAAATCAAATTTCTCGCCCCATCAATCAACAAAATTCATCGGTAAAATCAAAACGTGCAGGGACGGCATTGCAATCAAAGTGGATGTAGGGACGGCATCCCTATGCCGTCCGCCTCCGGGCTGCCCCCCTAACCCTCTAAAGGGGGAATGACAGCCTAGCCACATTATTTGATAAAATGCTCACGCCCGGCCATCATCGAGCAAGCTCGCATAGCACTCGCTTAATCGCATTTTTCATTATACATTCTTCATTATAAGAACATTACCTTTTGCCGAGGCGGACGGCGCAGGAGCGCCGTCCCTGCAGCATGGCGACACCGGCCCTCCCCCTTTTCAGGGAGGGGCCGAGGGGGCACACGCCGTGAGGTAGCTCCCTCACGCCAAACCTAGTTGGAATTCCTTGATGAAGGGGATGAAGTCGGGGCGGCGCTGCTTGATGTCCTCAACCACCTCGCGCGGGGTGAGGATGCGGTGCTCAACGGTCGAAGGACGCACCTTCAGTTCGAGCGCCAGCATGTCGTTTTTCACAGCATTGCGCAGATGTGGCATGATCTTAGACTTGCTGCTCTCGATGCTCTCGACCTGCGCCTTGCTCTCGACATAGACGGCATAGACCGTGTCGCTCATCGGCTCGAGTTGGGCCGTGCGCATCGACGAGATGGTGAGCATCTCGTGTGGATTGGCATTGATATAACTCTGCCAGGCCTCGTGCAGCTGTTGTGCGGTGAAGGGTTCGCGCCGCACCGCAGTAGGCTGCGCCTGTGCAACAGGCTCGGCAGCCACCGGCGTCGTCTGCGCCAACTTGCGCTGCGTCACCGGACGATAAGCCCCCCTAAATCCCCCCTGAAGAGGGGGACTTGCAGTGGTGCCAGGGGCCGTGGCAGGGGTTGCAGCAGCTGCACTAGGCCTCCCCCCTTCAGGGGGGACCGAGGGGGGACCCGCAGGACCCACAGCGGCCGCACTGGGCTTCCCCCCTACAGGGGTAACCGAGGGGGGACCCGCAGGACCCACAGCAGCCGCACTAGGCCTCCCCCCTTCAGGGGGGACTGAGGGGGGACCCGCAGGACCCACAGCAACTGCACTGGGCCTCCCCCCTTCAGGGGGGACCGAGGGGGGACCCGCAGGACCCACAGCAGCTGCACTGGGCTTCCCCCCTTCAGGGGGGACTGAGGGGGGACCCGCAGGACCCACAGCGGCTGCACTGGGCTTCCCCCCCTTCAGGGGGGATTGAGGGGGGCTCCCGGGGCTTCCAGGGTCCTGCGGCGCCGCTATCTGGCACAGCTTGATGAGCGTGAGCTCGACCAGCAACTGCTTGCTGCTGGCGTTGCGATAGTTGAGGTCGCACGTGTTGCACAAGTCCAGCGCGCGGTAATAGAACCGCGGGCCAAGCTTAGCCGCCTGCATCACATAGCGCTGGGCCACCTCCTGGTTCATCTCCAGCAGCACAGTAGTCTGCGGGCTACTGGCCACCATCAGGTCGCGGATGTGCTGTGCCAATCCATTGACAAAGAACAACGAGTCGAAGCCCTTGTCGCGTACCTCTTTATATATGAGCAACGACTGTGGCACATCGGTGGCCAAGAAAGCCTCAATCAGCCGGAAGTAGTAGTCATAATCCAGCACATTAAGGTTGTCGATGGTGCTCTGATAGGTGATGTTGCCCTCGCTCGAAGCTGCCACCTGGTCGAAGATGCTGAGCGCGTCGCGCATGGCGCCGTCGGCCTTCTGGGCGATGACGTTGAGTGCGGCGGGCTCGGCGGTGACACCCTCTTCCTGGCAGATGTACTGCAACTGCTGCACGATGTCGGGCACAGTGATGCGCGCAAAGTCATAGATCTGGCAACGCGACAGAATGGTGGGAATAACCTTCTGCTTCTCGGTGGTGGCCAGGATAAAGATGGCATACTCGGGGGGCTCCTCCAGCGTCTTGAGGAAGGCGTTGAACGCTGCCGGCGAGAGCATGTGCACCTCGTCGATGATATACACCTTGTAGCGGCCACCTTGTGGTGGGATGCGCACCTGGTCGATCAGGTCGCGAATGGCGTCCACACCATTGTTGCTGGCGCCGTCGAGCTCGATGATGTTGAACGACGACTGCTCGTTGAACGCGCGGCACGAGGCGCACTCGTTACAGGCCTCACCGTCGGCAGTGGGGTGCTCGCAGTTGATGGTCTTGGCAAAGATGCGTGCGCACGTGGTCTTGCCCACACCACGTGGGCCGCAGAAGAGGTAGGCATGCGCCAGGCGACCACTGGCAATGGCGGTCTTCAGCGTGTGGGTCAGGGCCTGCTGCCCCACCACGGTGGCAAAACTGGCTGGACGGTACTTGCGTGCCGATACGATATAGTTACTCATTTGTCTCTAATGCACAATGCATAATGCACAATGCACAATGTGCGCCTGTGTCATTATGACTGCGACTCGTGTTTGTTTGGCAAAGTTACAAAGATTTATTGACTCATCGGCACAAAGTGTCAGAAAAAAGTCGTATTTTTGCCGCCGAAAAGCCCCCTTGAGGCTAGACACCTATTAGCATACTGCTTACAGCTTACAGCTTACTGCTTATAGCTTACAGCTTACAGCTCACACAAACTCAAAACCCAAATGATAACATTCATCATCAGCATTGTGGCCCTGGTGCTGGGCTATGTGATCTATGGCGCCGTCATCGAGCGCATTGTTGCTCCCAACGACAGCCCTACGCCAGCCGTCCGTCTAGCCGACGGCGTAGACTATGTGGCCATGCCCACCTGGAAGGTGTTCATGATTCAGTTTCTCAACATCGCCGGAACGGGACCCATCTTCGGTGCCATCATGGGCATCTGGTTTGGTCCGGCCGCCTTCCTGTGGATTGTGCTGGGCTGCATCTTTGCCGGCGCAGTGCACGACTACCTGAGCGGCATGCTGTCGATGCGGCACGACGGTGCCAACCTGCCCACGCTCATCGGCAACTACTTGGGCACGACAGCACGGCGCGTGATGCTGGCCTTCACTGTCATGCTGATGCTCATGGTGGGGGCGGTGTTTGTCTACAGTCCCGCCATCATCATGGCAGGCATTTCTGGCAGCCAGGAGATGTGGATTGTCATCATCTTCATCTACTACCTGGTGGCGGCCATGCTGCCCATCGACAAAATCATCGGCAAGATCTACCCGGTGTTTGCCGTGTCGTTGTTGTTCATGGCGGTGGCACTGATGGCACTGTTGCTGGTCAAGATGCCACACCTGCCCGAGCTGTGGGACATGGGCAACATGCAACCCTGGCACCAATCGCTCATGGTGGGCGACAAAGATGGGTTGGGCATCGTGGCGTTCATGCAGAAGAACCCGCTGTTTCCCTGCCTGTTCATCACCATCGCATGTGGAGCCATCAGCGGCTTCCACGCCACACAGAGCCCGCTGATGGCGCGATGCCTCAAGAGCGAGCGACTGGGACGAAAAATCTTCTACGGCTCGATGATTACCGAGGGACTGGTGGCACTCATCTGGGCCAGCATGTCGAGCTACTTCTTCTATGCCGGCGGCTGGCGCGACGTGGTGCCGGAGCAGGAGGTCAACAACTTCCTGGCACAGGTGTCAACACCCGACGGCAAGACACTCATCCAGTACTTCAGCGCACCGACTGTGGTCAAACTTGTGTGCACAGGCTGGCTGGGTGCCTTCGGTGGCATCCTGGCCATGCTGGGTGTGGTGGCCGCCCCCATCACCAGTGGCGACACGGCCCTGCGCAGTGCGCGATTGATCATCGCCGAGGCTATCCACCTGCCGCAGAAGAGCATCCGCAACCGCTTGATGATTTGCCTACCTGTCTTCGCTGCCACTTTTGCCCTGCTCATGTGGCAAATCAGCAGCCCTGACGGCTTCAATGTGTTGTGGCAGTACTTCGGCTGGAGCAACCAGACGCTGAGCGTGTTCACCTTGTGGGCACTCACCGTCTACCTGGCCCGTGAGCGCAAGCCCTACGTCGTCACCCTCATCCCCGCAGTGCTCATGACGGCGGTGTGCGTCACGTTCCTGCTGGTCTCGCCCGACGCGATGGGGTTGACACACTGGGTGGCTGCCCCGGCAGCAGCCGCAGTGGCTGTCATCTCGCTCACCTGGTTCTACGCCTGGCACCGCAAGTTTGCTAAGAACTGAAAGAATGGCCAACCACCATTAACAAAAAGATATGAAAGTTAAGATACTACTGGCTGTGGCATGGGGGTTGGTGACACTGCCCCTGTGGGGAACTGACCGACATGAAGCACAGATGCTAGCCACAGCCACACAGGTGCTCGATGCCTCGCAACCCGTGCAGCATGTGGCCGACTATCCCCACATGGCGGTCTATGCCCAGGCTGGAGGCGGGTTTGCCATGGTCTCGACCGACGTGAACAACCCACGTCTGCTGGCCTACTCGCGCCAAGGCACCTTTGATGCCACGACCGACAACCCTGGCTTCAACTGGTGGTGCCGCGCCATCGGACGCGCTCAGTTGCGCACGACCACTAAGCCCGACACCACACGGTTTGCGGCGGCTGTCGAGCCGCTCACCACATCGCGCTGGGGACAGAACGAGCCATGCCGATATATGTGCCCGTTCCTGGAGTATGAGCCTGACCTGAGCAAGTATGGCGTCTATCTGCCCGACTCGACCCACAACGCTGTGGGTTGCGGACCTGCAGCCATGGCACAGATCATGTACTACTACAAGTACCCCAAGCAAGGTACGGGCGAGGCCTCGGTGGTGGTGAAGTATGACCAAGCCAATGTGACACTCAACGTCAACCTGGGCGAGACAACCTATGACTGGGACAACATGCTCGACGACTACAGCGGCGAATATACCGACCAACAAGGCGAGGCGGTGGCCACGCTGTGCTATCATGCTGCAGTTGCTGCCAAGGCCAACTGGAATCGGCTGGGCGGGGCGACCTTTGACGATGACATCCTCAAGGCCATGATTGAAAACTTTGGGTATAACGACTCGGCACAAGTGCTGCCACGACCGCTCTATGACGAACCACAATGGATGGAGATGGTCTACGGCATGCTCACGCAGCGTCAGCCCATTCTCTACTCGGGCAAGGACATCAACTTTGAGGTGGGCATCCTGGTGGGACACAACTTCATCATCGACGGATACGACGAGAATGGCCTGGTGCACGTCAACTGGGGCTGGCACGGCCAGCAGGACGGCTACTACGACATCGCCACGCTCACGGTGGGCAAATTATCGTTCGACGACTGGCAGGGAATGTATGTGGGGCTTGTACCCAAGACCACGAGCATGACGGGCGATGTCAATGCTGACGGACAGGTCGACATCAGCGATGTCAACGCTGTCATCGACATCATGCTGGGAAAGGCCCAACCGAGCACGGCGTCTGACGTGACCAGCGACGGACAGGTCGACATCAGCGATGTCAACGCCATCATCGACATCATGTTGGGCAAGTGACTCTGGCTAGAGATGATGGTCACGAGTTGAGGCTACCACCCGCACCCTCTGACCCAGGACTCTAATCGTTGTCGGCGCTGGCGGTGGTGCTGGTGTTGGTGCCGGCACGGCTGCGGTCGCGAACCGGGCGGTTGCGCGCAACACGCTGGTCAATCTGTGCCCGCGACGGCTCAGGCACCTCGGCCACATGGCGCTCATGACGGGGTGGCGGAGGCGGCACTTGAGCCTTCTCGGCCTTGCCCTTGCGCTTGGGGGGCGGTGGCACCGAGCCAGCATCGGCCAGCGGCTCGTCGGCAATCGACGGGGCCAACAGGTTCAACTCATACTGCTCGATGATGCTGATGAGCTTGCGGGCATAGTCCGGATCCTCGGCATAACCACAGGCACGCAACCCGATGGCCCAGCCCTGATAGTCACTCACATCCAGGTCATAGAGCGAGCTGTAGCGCTTGCCCTTGAGAAACTTGGCATGGTCCAGAAACGAGTCCTCGGGGCTACCATAGTTACGGTAGCAGTTGTGCTTGAGCGTGTCGTCATACTCGACAACGGGCCCCTTCCAGCTATAGCACTTGATGCCGAAGTGATTGTTGCCACGGCGGGCCAGATAACTCTGGCCGGCGTTGCTCTCGAGCAGACCTTGCGCCAGGGTGATGGCAGCCGGCACACCATAGTCGCGCTGGTGCTCAAGGGCGATGGCTTTATAGCGCTCAATATACTCGAGATAGCGCGCACTCAATGCCTGACTGTGGGCAAAAAACACCACAAACAGCATCAAAATCGAGCAAATCAACGCCTTTTGTTTGTCATTTAAGAAATTATCCCTATTTTTGCGCATAGTTTTTTAAAAGCCCAGAAATCATGACCGAAAAAAATATCACCACAAAGGTACAAGTTTTTGCTTACACTGAGCTCAACGAAGAGGACAAAAAACTCGTCGACATGGCAAAACAGGCCACACAGGCGTCCTATGCACCCTACAGCCACTACCATGTGGGGGCAGCACTGCTGCTCGACAACGGACAGTACTTCATCGGTGCCAACCAGGAGAACGCCGCCTTTGCCGGCATCTGCGGCGAGCGCAGCGCCATCTATGCCGCTGGTGCACAATATCCCGGTGTGCCCGTGCGCAAGCTGGCCATCACAGCAGCGCAAGACGGAGAGATTGTCGCCGAGCCCGTGGCGCCATGCGGCGTGTGCCGACAGGCCATCCTCGAGTTTGAGAAGAACGCACCCCACCCCATCGAGATTCTGCTGGCCGGGCGTGAGCAGGTCTATCGTCTGGAGAGCATCGCCTCGACCCTGCCCTTGTGCTTTAAAGACTTCTGAGACGCACGTGCCCAAAGCCTCTTGCCACCCCTTTTGTCTATGAAATAGTGCCGAAAGTCTAACTTTTTTGGCCATCCTACCATGAACGAGTAATTTTGCAGCGTGAACCA
The DNA here is from genome assembly GCA_002353885.1 of Porphyromonadaceae bacterium UBA2720. Classification (GTDB taxonomy): domain Bacteria; phylum Bacteroidota; class Bacteroidia; order Bacteroidales; family Muribaculaceae; genus Sodaliphilus. Next base: position 3,314 of record DEKO01000224.1, on the reverse strand, counting down.
GAAGGTTCGCAAAATTAGCTTATTAACAACACACCTATTTATAAAAACGATATGAGACGCAATCTATTGCTCCTGGGCACCCTGGTGATGGTGGCCGTGATGACACAGCTGCATGCTGCCGTCATCAATGGCATACTGGTCGATGCCACCGACACCACCGAGCTCATGGAAGCCACTGTCCGACTGGTCAAGGCACAGAAGGACAGCGCATTTGTCAAGGGAACAACAACCGACCTCAATGGAGTGTTTAACCTCAAGGACATCAAGCCCGGACGATATGTCATCAAGTTCAGCTACATGGGCTATAACGAGGCCACGCACCGTGTGACCATTGGCAACGATGGTCGCGATGTCAACATGGGCGTGGTGCGACTCCAGCCCAGCACCGTCATGCTCAAGGAGGCAACCGTCATCGGCGTGAAGACCCCCATCACGGTCAAGGAGGACACCATCGAGTTTAACGCCGACACCTACAAGACACAGGCCAATGCCGTGGTTGAGGACTTGCTCAAGCGCCTGCCCGGCGTGGAGGTGGGCAGCGACGGCAAGATCACCGCCAATGGCAAAGAGGTCAAGAAGATACTCATCGACGGCAAGGAATTCTTTGCCGATGACCCCACCGTGGCCAGCAAGAACATCCCGGCCGACATGGTCAACAAGCTGCAGGTCATCGACCGCAAGAGCGACCTGGCACGACTCACAGGAGTGGATGACGGCGAGGACGAGACCGTGATCAACCTCACCGTCAAGCCCGGCATGGCCAACGGATGGTTTGGCACGGTCAACGCCGGCTATGGAACCGACAACCGCTATGCCGGCAATGTCATGGCCAACTACTTCCACGACGGCAACCAGTTCACCATCCTGGCCGGCGGCAACAATACCAACAGCCTGGGCTTCACCGACGGCGGACAGCAGCGATTTGCGCGCTTCGGCGGCGACCGAGGCATCACCACCAGCCAGAACGTGGGCTTCAACTTCAACGTAGGCTCGAAAGAGGACCAGGACAAGTTCCGCGTGGGCGGCGACGTGATGTACTCGCACAGCGACCGCGACACACGCACCACACGCGACCGCCAATACCTGTTCACCGACAGCACCAGCTACTACCAGGCCGCAGCCAACGCACGCGACAAGGGGCACAACCTGCGTGGCGACTTCCGCCTCAAGTGGGAGATTGACACCTGCAACACGCTCGAGTTCCGACCCAACTTCTCGCTTAACTTCAGCAAGAGCACCAACGTCGAGGGCAGCGGAACATGGGCCGGCGACGCAGCACGCACACCGGTCAACAGCAGCCAGAGCAGCTACCACAACGACGGCAAGAGCTATGAGTTCGGCGGTTCGCTGGTGTTCAACCACAAGTTTGCATCACACCCCGGGCGATCGACCAGCATCATGGTGCGATACAACTACAGCAAGGTCAGCGAGGACGGCAACACCTATACGCTCAACCGCTACTACCTCACCGACTCGACACAGACCATCGACCAGATCTATGACAACGACCGCAAGACCAACAACATCAACGGACGACTGTCATGGACCGAGCCGCTAGGCAACATCAAGAACGCACGATTCCTCGAGGCAGCCTACAATGCCCGCTACCGCTACAGCGAGGCCGACAAACTGGTCTACGACATCACACGCGGCACCGTGCAGCAGGCACCGCTCAACCTGCAGGAAGTCATCTACAGCCCCGCGCTGCGCAGCAAGATTGGTGCCGAATATGGCGACTATGTGCTCAACGATGGGCAGTTGCTCTCACAAATCCTGGACCTGGAGCTCGGGCCCGAGCTGCGTCGCGACTTCAACGAGCGACTGAGCAATTCGTTCCGCAACAAGTTCTTCGACCAGTCGTTCCAGCTCGGATTCCGGCAGGTGCGCAAGGAATATAACCTCAACCTGGGTCTCACCGTGAGCTCGGCCATGTCCAGCAGCCGCGACCTGATTAACAGCGCACGCGACATCCCCAGCCGATGGGTGTGGAGCGTGGCACCCTACGCACGATTCCGCTACAAGTTCAGCAAGACACGCACATTCAACGCCAACTATCGCATGCGTGCCAACCAGCCCAGCATCACACAGTTGCAACCCGTCGCCGACGAGAGCAACCCGCTCAACATCGTTGTCGGTAACCCCAGCCTCAAGCCAACGTTTGTCCACAACCTGAACCTGCGCTTCCAGGACTTTGCCACCATGGCACAACGCAGCATCATGGCCATGGCAAACATCAACTTTGAGCAGAACAGCATCATCTCGACCACCGATTACAACTCCACCACCGGCGGACGCACCACCAGCTACACCAACGTCGGTGGCGTGTGGAGCGCCATGGCCATGAACATGATGAGCTTCCCCTTCGGGGCAACAAAGACGTGGTACTTCTCGTCCCACCTGTTCACCCGCTACAGCGCCACCAAGGGATACAACAACGGCAAGATCAACCGCAGCGGATCGTTCAGCATCAACTACTCGCCGGGACTGGCCTTCCGCAACGGTGTGTTTGACCTTGAACTCAGACCGCGCTACAACTTCCAGACCACCCACAACAGCGTGCAGACCAGCAACGACCGCAACGTGCACACCTATGGCGGACAGTTCAACGGCACCTACTCGGCACCCTTCGGACTGGTCATCTCCACCGACCTCAGCTATAGCGCCACCAGCGGCTACAGCGCCGGCTACGACACCAAGCAATGGTTGTGGAACGGCTCGATTGCCTACCAATTCCTGCGCGACAAGTCGGCGGCCGTCACCCTGTCGGTCTACGACATCCTGGGACAGCGCAAGAGCATCTACCGCAACGTCACCGGCAACTACATCGAAGACGTGGCCTACAACTCGCTCACACGCTATGGCATGATCACCTTCACCTACCGCTTCACCACCTTCAAGAAGGGTGATCAGCCCAAGGCCAAGGACAATGACTGGGGACCTGGCCGCGGCGGACCCGGCGGCCCTGGTGGACGTCCCGGTGGCTGGGGCGGCGGCCGACCCTTCTGAGCAAGTCTCACGGAGCCTCACCCCCACGCAGGGACACGCCGTGCCGCGTGATTACCGAACTATGAATCATTCTGAGATTGATTTTCTCATGCAGATCTAGCAGATAAGAAAAGAAAACAACTCAAACAACTAAATCAATTTATAATAATAAAGAATTAAGATTGAGTAAGTTGTTTGAGTTGTTTTTAAAACCCTACTGGATTGTAAATCCAGCAGAACGATGCTGAATTATTCGCTAACTCTCTGACAAGTCAAAATAAATTGTCAACATGGAAATATTGTCCTCGTTGTCCGTGTTGTCTTCCAAA
>DEKO01000009.1:18960-21162 GCA_002353885.1 Porphyromonadaceae bacterium UBA2720 | reverse complement strand
CCCTTTAGGGGGTTAGGGGGACCGAGGGGGACTCCCTAGCAGGCCAAAAAGTAGAACTTAAATAACAATATTAAAATAGAATAGAATTAGAATAACTTATGGATTCAAGAATACTCATTGCCCTGTGCATCGGCGCATGCACGCTGAGCCTTGCCGCACAGACGGCTGGCAACGCTAGTGATGTCAAATTCAGCAAGGTGGCCGCCCCTGTGACCAACCAGGGCACGCAAGGCAACCGGCCTGCTGGCGAGTTCTACCATGCCACCTACACCGGAGCGGCTTGGGGCGACTATGACAACGACGGGTTTCTAGACCTGTATTATAGCGACCGCAACACCCACATCAGCGACAACACGGTGTTTAACAACATGTATCACAACAGTGGCGACGGCACGTTCACGCGCATCCTTAGGGCACCCCTGTCGTCGACAGCCTTCTCGTGCCCCGTGTGGCTCGACATCAACAACGACGGCAACCTCGACCTGGTCATCAGCGGCCTGAGCAACTGGCATTATGGCTGGAACGAGGACGGCTCGCAAGCGGGCTACATCCGCGCTCATGCCTATCTGGGCGACGGGCAAGGCAACTTCGCCGAGATGGAGGACTGCGGCATCCTGCCCATCTTCAACGGGCTCACAGGCGGCAAGGGACACAACTGGGTCTCGGCCGGTGACTATGACCACGACGGCTATGTCGACCTGGTGATGACCGGATTTGACGACATCAACCGCTTGAACAAGGTTCACTTTGAGGATGCCATGCGGGTGGTGTACCTCTATCGCAACATCGAGGGCAAACGCTTCGAGCTGCAAACCACACCGGTCGTGGGCAACAAGGCGCTGCGTGGCCTGACCGACGGCAGCGCCATCATGGCCGACCTGGATGGCGATGGCTGGCTGGACCTGCTAACCACCGGCTACAGCGAGCGACACATGTCGGAGGGCTATATCTACTGGAACAATGGCGACGGCACATTCAGCGAGGGCGCACCGCTGCCCGTGTGGGCCTTGACCGGCGCGTCGTCGGCAGTGGCCGACCTCGATGGTGACGGACTGCCCGAGCTGGTTCTCACAGGTATCTACTACGACGCTGGGCGCAAGTGCTTCATCATCTGCCACAACAATGGAGACCGCACATTCACCGCCATCAACACCGACAACTTTGAGGGCATCGACGGTGGACAGCTGGCCACTGGCGATGTCAACCAGGACGGCCTGACCGACATCCTGGTGGGAGGCCATGGACAGACTCACGAGCACACGACGTGGCTCTACGTCAACCAAGGCAACCTGACGTTTGAGGCCAATGGAGCACACTACAACGACCCGTTCGGCAAGTTGGGCAGCTTCAGCCGCGTGACGCATGGCAGCCACCACCTCATCGACTATGACAACGACGGATATCTGGACGCTTGGTTCAACGGCTGGTGCAATGGCGGTTGCAGCAATGGCTGTCTGACCGAGCTGTGGCACAACGACTGCGCCAGCAAGGGGGTGCCCGCCAATGCCAGCCCCAGCGCACCCACCGGACTGATGGCCACTACCCAACCAGCAGCGGGCACGGTCAGGCTGACGTGGCAAGCGGGCAGCGACGACTTCACCCCTGCCAGTGCGCTGGTATATAACCTCTATGTCCGCAACATGGCCACCGACGAGTGCATCATGATCGTGCCAGCCGACCCCTCCACAGGCTTTGTCAAGGTCGAGGCGCTCAATGCCGCCATCGCTTGCCAGAGCTACGAACTGCACCTCGACAAGGGCAACTATGAGTGGGGCGTGCAGGCCATCGACACAGGCCATCGCGGCAGCACGTTTGCCACAGGCACATTCAGTGTGGCCACAAGTGGCGTTGAGCAGGTCGACAGCAACCCTGAGATTGTCGCAGGGCGCTGCAGTGTGAATTATCGGTTGAGCGAGCACAGCCTGGTCACCATCTACAACGCGCAAGGCGCCTGTGTGAGGCGCGCCATGGTCAGCGGCCAGGGCACCATCACCGTCCCGGCCACAGGCATCTATCTTGTGACCGTGACAGGGCAGAGCAAAACACTGACCTACAAACTCGCCCTCTAAAGAGCCGTAGGAGTCCCTACCAAAACTAGATTCTCACACACAAATTGCTGCGCTGCGCGATGTTGGGTCGCGAGCACTTCGTGGTTAAGCAGATAATTTATCACACAGAATACACAGAACACACAGAATAATA
>DEKO01000009.1:9697-18933 GCA_002353885.1 Porphyromonadaceae bacterium UBA2720 | reverse complement strand
ATCTTTCCAAATCTGTGATAATCTGTGTGCTATATTCTGCCACTCTGAGCCTCCCCGAGCACTTCGTGGTTGCTGAGAGGCACCATCATGTAACGTCTTAACTACTTAACTCCTTTAACTACTTTAACTACTGAAAAAAGTCTAACGTCTAAAAACCAACAACTAAATGCGACCATCGACCCTGATACTGACACTGCTGATGACCCTGACAATGCATGCCGAGGTCATCAACCTGGGCAATCGCCCCTGGCGATTCACTCGCGTGGTCACGGCCACATCCAGCCTGGCTACCGGCCTGGACGTGATGGGAAGCCATCAGCGGGTGCCTCAAGCCAATGATGGCCGTCTCGACACCCGCCACACCGGTCGAGACACCCTGGTGCTAGACTTGCTCAAGGTGCAGCAAGCCAGCGCTGTCGAGCTCACGTTCGGTGGCGACTCGGTGCGCCAAGTGCAGGCGCTGGTCGAGGTGAGCCGCGATCAGCATCAATGGACGGCGCTCACCCATGGCCACACCACCCTGCCCTGCCTGAATAACTACCAGAACGACATCACCACAGTCAACAACACCGTGGGCTATGCCCGGGTGGTGGTGAGCACATCGGTGACACTGCCTGTGGCATCGGCTTTCAGGTTTGTTCGCGTCAGCATCAACCAGTGCATGGGCGATGGCGAGAACTTGCTGCAGCCACAACTGAGCGAGCTCGAGGTTCACCCTGTGGGCACCCATCATCCCGACTCGCACTACCTTGCCCCCGCACTGGACGACTCGCAATGGCAGGTGGTGGGCATCCCGCACTGCTACAACGAGCAAGACACCTATCTCAACGCCACCACCGGCGAACGGTGCTGGCGCGGCGAGGCATGGTATCGCCATGTGCTCAATGTGCCCAGCAAGTGGCGCGGCCAGCGGCTCATCATCGAGTTCCAGAGCGTCAACATCGGCACCACTGTCTATGTCAATGGCCATGCCATCGAGGGCAACTCGGCAGTGACACAGCCCGGACCGGTGACCCATGTGGGGAGTTCGCTCCCCTTTGCGGTCGACATCACACCCTATGTCCACTATGGCCAGGACAACCTGTTGTGTGTCAAGGTCTCTAACAGCCGAGGCACCTTCTTCACCTATCCCAACTTTGCCGAGAACGAAGGCTTCGGCCAGGCCATGGGTGGCATCGTTGCCGACGTCTACCTGCACGTTGTCGATCCCATCCACATCCCCCTCAACGCCTATTCTCCCCACAATCAGTGGGGCACCTATCATGCCACCGTCAGTGCCAATGAGCATCGGGCCGTGGTGCGACTGGTCACCCGCGTGGTCAACCAGTCGTCGCAAGCCCGCCACATTGAGCTGCGCACACGCATCATCGACCATCGCGGCCAGTCGGTGCTGCGCTACGTCCAGCGTGGCATCGCCCAGGCGGGTGGTGCTGTGCGGTTTGACCACACCGACTCGGTCATGCGCCCCACGCTGTGGTATCCTGTGGGCATGCAGGGCCAGCCCTATCTCTACACCGTGGTCGACGAGGTGTGGGCCGACGGCAAGAAGACGCATGAGCACCGCGAGCCCATGGGATTGCGCACCATCACCTGGGACGAGGACTACTGCTATGTCAACGGCCAGCGGTGCATCTTGCGGGGCTTCGGCAACCGCAACATCTATCCCGGGCTGGGAGCCGCCGTGCCCGTGGCCATGCAGTGGGACGACGTGCGCCGCATCGCACAGTGCGGTGGCAATGTGCTGCGGGTGGGGCACCAGCCCCCCTATAGTGCGGCCTTTGCCGCATGCGACGCGCTGGGAGTGATGCTCATCGTCAACAGCGGCGACAACGAGTGGTCGCTCAAGAACGAACCAGCACTGACCTACAAGCGCGAGTATGACCGCGACCTCATCGTGGCCACCCGCAACCATCCGTCGGTCATCGTGTGGGAGTCGAACAATGGCCTGGCCTACGACGGCGAGAAATACCTGCCCAGCCAAACACAGCAGGTGGCCGAGCAGTGGGACTACATCACACCACGCATCGTCATGAACCGCGACGGCTACCCCCCAGCGTGGGACCCCGACAAGAACATCGTCATCGGCTACACCAACCGCTATGACAAGGATGCCCACCATCCCTCGCTCAACGCCGAGGTCTATGGCACCAACTGGAGCGGAAGGCCCAGCTGGTGCATCGCCCGCAACGACTATGCCAACGAGAAGGCATTTGCCAGCTACTATGTGCAGAACTATCTCGACGACCTCGCGGGCCGTGCCTGCGGCTGGATACACTGGATGCTGGCCGAGACCTATGGCGAGGGCTATACCATCTACCTCAACGGTCGCCGCAACCAGAAGAGCCTGGGCAGCTGCGCCATGGACGGCAACCGCTTTGCCAAGTTGCCCTACCGCATCTATCAGAAGGCATTGTGGGTGCCCTTTGACCAGCGACCGGGCGTGACGTTGCAGAGCCACTGGAACCTGAGCGGTGTGCAGGATGTGGATGCCTGGAGCAACTGCCCGCTGGTCGAGCTGATGGTGGATGGTGTCTCGCACGGCACAGTCACTCCCGACCCCGCCACACGCCGCTGCACATGGCCGGGCATCCAATGGAAGCCCGGTACCGTGCGGGCCATCGGCCGCGACGAACAGGGCCACGAGGTGTGCAGCGACCAGATTGTCACTGCCGGTAATCCACACCACCTGGAGGTGACCATCGAGCCACAGGGCAGCAAGCCCGACGGCACTCCGTTCGTCTTGCGCGCCAATGCCAGCGACGCGTTCATTGCCACCGTCCGCGTGGTTGACCGCGATGGGCACTGGTGTCCGCTGGCCAACCCGCTGCTGCACTTCAGTGTCGAGGGCGAGGGTGTGTACAAGGGATCGTATAACTTCTATGTTGCCGAGGGTCAACCGTTGAGCTATCACGCTCCTGGCGACCCAGAGCTGCAAGCCGAGGGGGGCTTGATGCGCGTGGCTGTGCGCACAACATTCACCCCTGGCGCCATCACGGTACGGGTTACCTCGCCAGGGCTGCTGCCTGGCCAAGCTACCACCCACAGCCAAACTTTTTAGTTCTTTGACTTTTGTTTTTAGACTTTGGACTTTAGACTTTAGGCTTTAGTTGGAGGGACAGCGCATCATACAGCAAGCCCGAAGGGCTGGCAGACCACAGGCCGGGGTGTAGCGCCAGCGCAACCCCGGTACAGATGCACCGCCACCATCAAAGCCCTGAAAGGGCGGCAGATACCATTTAGACTTTAGGCTTTAGCCGCAACTGAATTATGAATTATAAATTATGAATTATAAATTAAGAACGGATGAGGGTTAATAAGTTCATTTATATTTCGTTGCTCGCCGCAGGGGTGCTTGCCTCAGCGACGAGCATTTCGGCCAAAGTGACACTGCCCGCCTACCTGAGCGACAACATGGTGGTGCAGCAACGCAATACACTACTGATCAAGGGTCATAGCGACCAGCACGGCCAAGTGACCGTCACCACCAGCTGGAACAAAAAGACAGTGAGTGGGGTCATCGGCAGCGACGGGTCGTTTGCCGTGACCATAGCCACGCCCAAGGCCGGTGGTCCGCACGAGATCGTCATCAACGATGGTGACACGCGCGTGCTGCACAATGTGCTGGCGGGCGAGGTGTGGTTCTGCTCGGGACAGAGCAACATGGAGATGCCCGTCAAGGGTTGGGGGCAGGTCAAGGACTGGGAACAAGAATTGGCCCATGCCGACCACCCACGCATCCGCCTGCTGCAGAGCAAGCACGTCACGTCGCTCACACCTAGCGATGTGCCACAAGTCACTGGCGATGGCTGGCAGGTGTGCTCGGCACAGAACGTTGAGAATTTCTCATCGGTGGCCTACTTCTTTGCCCGCCAGCTGCAACAACAATTAGGGGTGCCCATCGGCGTGATTGACAGCTCGTGGGGTGGCACACCTGCCGAGGCTTGGACCAGCGCACCAACGTTGACCCACGTCATCGAGCACCAGCACAACGCACAAGCCATCCTGGCCGCCCGGGGCGACCGCGATGCCCTGTGCCGCAAGTATGAACAAGACCAGATTGACTGGCAGAACAACTATAACCGTGCCGACCAAGGCATGGAAGGGAGCCGCGCCATCTGGGTCGACACCGAGCAGACTGGCGAGGGCTGGGGCACGATGCAGCTGCCCAATGCCTGGGAGTGGCAAGGCCTGGACAACTTCGATGGAATCGTCTGGTTTCAGAAGGTGGTCAACCTGCCCGAACGATGGGCCGGCAAAGAACTAACTCTCAAGGTGGGCAAGGTCGATGACATCGACATCACCTGGTTCAACGGACAAAAAGTGGGAGAGACCGACGGCTACTGGATTGTGCGCGAATACCGGGTGCCCGCCCAGTTGGTGCAGACGGGCAAGGCCATCATCACGGTCAAGGTCAAGGACGGCAGCGGCCTGGGAGGCATCTGTGGCGATGCCAGCGACTTGAGCATCGGCATCGGCGACGACCGCATCTCGCTGGCGGGCCAGTGGCGATGGCACATTGGGCTGTCGCAAGACGACCTGCCCTACCGTGCTATCCATCCCGACCACCAGAATTATCCGGCCAATCTTTATAATGCCATGGTTCACCCCTTCAAGGACTTCGCCATCAAGGGGGTGATCTGGTATCAGGGCGAGGAGAATGCCACACGCTGGCGCGGCTACACCCCACTGTTGCAAGCCCTGATTCACGACTGGCGACAGACCTGGCACAATGCCCAGCTGCCTTTCTACCTGGTGCAACTGGCAGGATGGCAAGAGCCTGCACTGGTGCAACCCAACTCATCATGGGCCCACCTGCGAGAAGCACAGGCCAACGCACTGGCTCTGGATCACACCAACATGGCCGTAGCTCTGGACATCGGCGAGCCCTATGACATCCATCCCAAGAACAAGCAGGAGGTGGGCCGCCGACTGGCCATAGCAGCACTGGCCGACACCTACGGCAAGGGACACTACCAGGTGGCACAATGCACCGGCCATCGTGTCGAGGGCAGCAAAATGGTGCTCACCTTCAATCAGCCCATCAGCATCAAGGGGCAACAAGCCGAAGGGTTGGTCATTGCCGGCCCCGACATGGTGTTCCATCCGGCCCAGGCTGTCATCAACGGCAAACAGATGACTGTATCATCACCCGATGTGTCGATGCCTGTTGCCGTACGCTACGGCTGGGCCAACTGTCCACCCAACAACCTCAGAGGCCTGGACGACCTCCCCGTCGCCCCCTTCCGCACCGACCATTAGTCAATGCACAATTCACAATTCACAATGCACAATGAATAATGAATAATGAAGAATGAAGCCTGGCTGCGGACGTGGCACCCTGCGTCCCTACCTGTTCGCTGTTTGCTGTTCGCTAAGAATTAAAAACTAACGTCTAAAGTCTAATTGCTATTTTTTGAAACGATTGTTTTATCCGCTAATTTATAGAGGTGGTAATTTTGCAGTCGTAAACCGAGCAACCAAAACGTATTTTACTCACTTAATAACTAACAAATGATGAAAAAAACTACTTTTCTTGCTAGTCTGGTAGCCTTGGTCGCTCCGCTGACCATTCAGGCTGCCGATGTGTTTGTGCACGCTAGCGACATGACGATTGAGGAAGACGCTGTGTTCGATCGCCTCAATCAGAACATAGGCAACTGCAGCCAGAACACGCGCGTTTGCCTGGGCGAGATTGACTTTGGTGCCACTGGCGACAACTTCCAGGCCACGAGCATCGAGTTTGCCAATGGCTGGTTTGCCGACGGTTGGGCAGTGCTGCACGCCGGTTCGACCTACGAAACCTCGGTTCCTTTCACTCAGATGGCCATCAATGAGACTGGCGGTTACCAGCGCTATGGCCTATATGCCGCCAACATGGCCTACAACGCAGCCAGCCTCGACGAGCTGCCCTACGGCCCCGCTATGGAGGGTATCACCTATGTCAAGCCCACCGGCCGCCAGAAGGTGTGGATGACGTTTGTGGGTGGTTCGGGCAACATCCGCTCGATCAACTTCTATGAGAACGCCTTCACCACCGAGGACTTCCTTAACAATCCTGACGACTGGGACAGCGGCATCCGCCTGCTCAACCCCAACGAGAAGCCCGGCTACGACCTGGTTTCGTTAAAGATCCTCTCGGTCGACTCTGAGCCCGCCGTCCCCGTGGGCGAGGGCACTGACTATCCCGACACACGCATCGACACCACTCAATCTGGTGCCAACGCTTGGGGCTGGACCAAGGAAGGCTTCATCGCCGACTATGGCATGGTCGACTTTGGCGACGGCAAGTACAAACAGCTGGTTTGCTACATGACGCACTGGGCATCTAACATCTACGACTATCTGGAGTTCTACATCGACGACGTGACCGAGGCCAACAAGTTCCTCACCGTGTGGTCGGGTCTCGACCTGGGCAACCAGGGTCCGTTCCCCTTTGCCAAGAACCTGCCTAACATCACCGGCGAGCACCGCGTGCTAGTCAAGTGGCGCGGCGGCAGCACCAACCTGCAAGCCATCGAGTTTGTCGAGGGCATCCTGTGGGTCGAGCATGTGGACTGCGGCATTGTTCTTGAGGATGTCGAGCCTGATGCTGACGCCTTCCACTTCACCTTCGAGGGTTGCCCAGAGGGTCAAGGTAATCCTTGGGGCTATGAGGTCAAGTGCCACGGCCAGTATGAGGGCGCAGGCAACATTGGCTACACCGGCAACGGCACAGTGATTGATTTCTTCGGCGACGGCGACGGTGTCGACTTCGGCGAGGGCGGCTGGACCCGCATCATCGTCAACCACTCGAGCGAACCTTCATGGATTGGCGACATCGATCGTTCGAACTTCTCGTTCTACCTCGACCTCGATCCCGACTTCGTCTACACTCCCGAAGACTGGGAGCAGAACCTGGCTGCAATCCTCGAGGGCCACGAGCCCATCGCAGTGGTGCGTCTGCAAGGAACTGGTGCTTGGAGCGTGCGCAAGCGCACTGCTGGCGAGTTCCTGATCAATGTGACTGGCAAGCACGAATTGTTCATGGTATATAACACGCCCAGCTTCAACACCGGCGCCAACGTGTGGGACATCTGGTTTGACAAGCACGTCGATCAGCAGGGTGTCAAGGGTGACGCCAACCACGATGGCAATGTAGATATCGCAGATGTCAATGCAGCAATCGACATGATGCTGGGCAAGACCTCGACCGACATGATTGTCGACATGAACAATGACGGCAGTGTCGATATCGCCGATGTCAACGCCATGATCGACCTCATGCTAGGCAAGTAAATCAAGAAGTTACGCGAAACTCGTAACGCGAAACACAATTATAGAAAGGTTAATACTGACTTTGCGCAAGTTACCTCACCCGGTGCGTGTAACTTGCGCATTTTTCTCACCACACTGAACCATGCGCAAGGTTATAATGCTTCTAACTGCTGCCCTGGCTACGAGCGCGGTTGCACAACAGGTCACGACAAGGGTCGACCTGAGCACACGTCACCAGGTGATTGCCGACTTCGGTGCGTCAGACTGCTGGCTGGGCGAGTGGGTGGGCCGCTACTTCAACGACACGATGCGTGAGCGCGCTGCCAAGCTGCTGTTTGCCCGCTCGTTCAATCGAGGCGGCAACCCCGAGGGCATCGGGCTGAGCCTGTGGCGCGTCAACCTGGGTGCCGGCAGCGCTGCACAGGGCGACGCGAGCCAAATCGGTGATGTGACCCGTCGTGCCGAGAGCTACCTCAGCAGCAGTGGCACCAGCTACGACTGGAGTCACTGCGCCGGACAGCGCTGGCTGATGCAGAGGGCTGTGGACTATGGCGTGGAGGGCATCACGCTCTTCAGCAACTCGGCACCAGTGCCCTACACCATCACCGGCACGGCCTGCAACACCAACTATAGCAGCAATGCCAACCTCAAGAGCGACTGCTATGACGACTTTGCCGACTATCTAGCCACCGTAGCACAGCACTTTGTGGCAATGGGTTATCCCATCAAGATGATTTCGCCCGTCAACGAGCCCCAATACGAATGGTATGCCTCGAGCAACCAGGAGGGCTCGCCCTGGCAGAACGACGAGATTGCCCACCTGGTGCGCGAGCTAGACCAGTCACTCACCCTCAAGGGGCTGGAGACACAGATTCTGATTCCCGAGGCAGCCGAGTGGAAGTATCTGACTGGTGGTTGGTCGCTGATCCACACGCGCGCCACGAGCCAGATGGACGCATTCTTCAATCCTGCCCAGTCGACCTATGTGGGCGACCTGTCGCACCTTTATCCCGGCATGGCAGCACACTCCTACTGGACCTTTGCCACCAACACGCAGCTGACCAATGCACGCACCACCGCTGCCCAGGCTGCTGCACAACGTGGCTTGCAGCTGGTGCAGAGCGAGTGGAGCATGCTCGATGCCGCTCCGTCGGCCTCGGCAGGCTTCCCCGAGGGCGGATATGACGAGGCCACAGCAATGGACATCGCGCTCTATATGGGCAAGGTCATCTATTGCGACCTGGTGTATGCCAGCGTGTCGTCATGGAGCTACTGGACTGCATTTGCCCAGGAACAGTGGGGACAGAAGAACCGTTTCTATCTGCTGCGCGTCAACGCCGCAGGCGACACCGGCACCGAGAGCTATGGCGACCTCTCGCGCGGCGGCACCATCGTGGACAGCCGCAACCTGTGGGTGCTGGGCAACTATAGCCGCTTTATCCGCCCGGGTTACCAGCGTGTGGAGGTTACTGGAGCCAACGACCTGAATGGACTGATGGGCTCGGCCTATGTCTCGCCCGAGGGCTCGCAGGCCGTGGTGGTCTATGTCAACATGGCACAGAGCGACCAGACCACCACCCTCACGCTCAGCAGTCAGAGCAAACGCATCGTGGGCCTGAAGAAATACACCACCAATGCGACCCTGGCTCTGAACTGGGACCGCAACCTGCCCTACGAGTACAACGGCGAGCCACTGGCCATTCCCGCCCGCTCGGTAGTGACTCTGGTCATCGACCTGGCCGACTCTCGCCATCGCTGCGACGTCAATAGTGATGGAACAGTAGATGTGAGTGATGTGAACATGGTCATCAATGCCATGCTGGGCAGAAATCTCTCTCAGGATGTGGCAGCAATGTGCGATGTCACCGGTGATGACATGGTCGATGTGAGCGATGTAAACATGGTCATCAATGCCATGCTGGGCAAGGATTAACCAATGCACAATTCACAATTTTCTGACTGGCTGTAGGGACGGCACCCCT
>DEKO01000009.1:0-9689 GCA_002353885.1 Porphyromonadaceae bacterium UBA2720 | reverse complement strand
TGTGCCGTCCGCCTGGACAAAAGATGGGAGCCCCCTCGGTCGCTACACCGTTATCCCCCAGCCCCCTGAAGGGGGAGTAAAGCCTCACCCCGCATAATCTGCCAAGCAGCATTATTCATTTTTCATTTTACATTCTTCATTAAAGACTGCCAGGCTGCAATGATGCTGAATTGTTGACATTGTTGCAGTTATGGACGCATGAACTAGAAATTGCTATTTTTTGAAACAAAACTTTTATATCTGTTTATAAGGTACCTGTACTTTTGCATCAGTTTTTTTGACGAACAATTTTACTAACAATTAAATTAATTGAAGATGAAGATTAGATTTACACTACTGGCCGCCGCAGCAGCCATGTTGCTCACGGCACAAGCTGAGCCGCTGACCTTCCAAATGGGTTACAACGACGGCGCGGTGATTCTGAACAACGCACGGTTCAACCCCCTGGGCTCGTTCATCGGCAACACAAGTGGTGATGAGGGCAAGGAAAGCGTCATCCAAGTGGGTGAGGTTGACTTTGGCACGGGTGATGCCTACAAGGCTGTGAGCCTGCGCTTCGCCAATGGCTGGAGCAATGGCGGAACAGCCATCCTGATGGCAGGTGAGGATTTCGAGACGGCAACGGTTTTTGCCACTATCGCCCTGATCAACTATCATGACAGCTACACCAACTTCCGCTCGATTGGCGCCAACTTCACCGACCAGCCCACTGGCGTGCAAAAGGTGTTCCTGACCTTTGCAGGCCGTGCTGGTAATGTACAAGACGTGCGCTTCTATGAGAACGAGCTGGTCGAGAGTGACTTCGAGAACGGCTCGATGCTCAAGGAGCCCTGCATGCTCGACAACTATGGCGAGGTGGCCACCATCCTCGACATCAACAACTCGACACTGATTGTCCCGGCCAACGACGAAACCCGTATCGACAACGGTTCGTGGGGCTGGACCGGCCCTGGCTGCGTGGTCAGCTACGGCGAGATGGATTTTGGCAACGGTGAGTATGACCAGGTTGTGCTCGAGCTGGCTTCGCACTGGCAGAGCGACCAGGCCACGCACAATGTGATGGTCTACCTGGATGACTACGAGAACGACGCCAACTGCATCGCCACCGTGTGGTGCGGCATTGATGTCAAGACCAAGCTCTATCTGGCCCGCAACATCGAGGCTGTCACTGGCACTCACACCGTCTACCTCAAGTGGCAGGACGGCAGCAACAACATTGCCAACGTGCATTTTGCCAAGGGGCATGTGTGGTCGCTGGGCAACATCCTTGACCCCATCGCCACCACCTATGAGAACGAGCAGCCCAGCGACAAGGCTGTGCGCTACAGCTTCCTCGATGCAATGAAGAACAGCGAGGAGGCCACCTACATCGGCAAGGACAGCGGCCGCACCACCATCCTGAACAAGGGCCAGTGGGAAACCGACAACGTGGGTTACACCGGTGATGGCACCGTGCTCAAGATCACAGGCATGGACTTCCAGCAGGGTCAGTTCGACAAGATTCTTGTTTCGCATGCTACTGGCATGTCGTGGGCAGGATATGTCGAGGAGGCAAACTTCAAGTTCTATATTGACCTGGAGGACAATGCGACAACTGTTACAGGTGCTCCGCGCCGCATCACGGTTGAGAACTGGGCCGATGTGCGCAGCCAGCTCACCGACATCGAGCCTATCGCTACCGTGCGTCTGCAGGCCACCAGCGGTTGGGGTAATGTCTACACCACCAAGGGCGAGCTGAGCAAGGTCGAGGGTGTGCACGATGTGTATATCATCTTCACCGCTCCCGATGGTGCCAACATCAAGGACATCTATCTGGACGACCAGGAGGAAGAACCCGCAACTGGCGTGAGCAACGTCACTGCCGCTAAGGTCCTGAACGGCAATGTCTACAGCATCGACGGTCGTCTGGTGCGCAAGAACGCCACCAGCCTCGAGGGTCTGGCCAGCGGTCTGTACATCTTCAACGGACAGAAATACCTGGTGAAGTAGTTACTTTTAGTAGTTAAGTAGTTAAATGGAGTTAAGACGATACTTTTAGTAGTAGTTAACTACTGACAAGAAGCAACAAGACATCCGTCTTAACTACTTTAACTACTTAACTCCTTTAACTACTGAAAAAAAACTCCTTTAACTACTGAAAAGAAGTAATCACTTTCTTCATACGCTGATTATATCGGTTTCGTGGGGTCTGGCTCGTGAGAGTCAGACCCCTGTATTTGCATCATCTTTTCTATCTTTTGGCACTAGTGTGTTATTGTCACTACTACAATATAGGTAATTTTGCACCATGAAAGTTTCGACAACCATTCGCCACTTGCTGCTGACATGCAGCCTTTTCCTGAGCACAACGGCTGTCAACGGCCAGGCCTTCAGGAACACATCGCTTCCCGAGCATGAGCGCGTCACCGATCTTGTCAACCGTCTGACGCTCGAGGAGAAAGTGTCGCTGCTGCGGCACAACGAGCCAGCCATCGAGCGCCTGGGCATCCCCAAATACTACTTCGGCAACGAGGCTCTGCATGGCGTTGTGCGTCCTGGGCGCTTCACCGTCTTCCCTCAGGCTATCGGCCTGGCCAGCATGTGGAACACACCACTCATGCAGCGCGTGGCCACAGCCATCAGCGACGAGGCACGCGGCCGATGGACCGAGCTGGGCTGGGGTGCCTACCAGTATGACAGTGCGAGCGACCTGCTGTCGTTCTTCTCGCCCACCATCAACATGGCCCGCGACCCGCGTTGGGGCCGCACGCCCGAGACCTATGGCGAAGACCCATTCCTGACCCAGGAGAATGCCATCGCATTTGTGCGTGGCCTGCAAGGCGATGATCCACGATATGTCAAGGTTATCTCGACACTCAAGCACTTTGTGGCCAACAATATCGAGCAGAATCGCTCGGGCATCAGCTCGAATGTGAGCGAGCGCAACCTGCGCGAATATTACTTCCCGGCCTATGAACAGACCATCCGCAAGGCACATGTGCAGAGTGTAATGAGTGCCTACAATGCCCTGAATGGTGTGCCTTGCTCGGCCAACCAGTGGCTGCTGACCGACGTGCTGCGCGGCGACTGGGGCTTTGATGGCTATGTGGTGAGCGACTGCTCGGCACTGAGCTACGACTATGAGCACCACCACTATGTGTCGTCCTACGAGGAGTCGGCCCGTGCCAGCCTTCAGGCCGGACTGGATCTGGAGTGCGGCGACGGCGTGTATTCAGGCCCCCTCATCAATGCTTACAACATGGGCATGGTCACGCAGGCACAGATCGACAGTGCAGTCTATCGCGTGATGCGCGCCCGCATGCGCCTGGGCCTGTTTGACCCCCGCAACCGCAACCCTTACAACAACATCCAACCCAGCGTGGTGGGATGTGCCGAGCACCAGCAACTGGCTGCCGAGAGCGCACGTCAGAGTCTGGTGCTGCTGCAGAACGACGGCATCCTGCCGCTTGACCTCAATGAGGTCAAGTCGATTGCACTGGTCGGCCCCAATGCCGCACGGCACGAGTATGGCGAGTACAGCGGTGTGCCCCTGAACGCACCGGTCTCGGTGCTTGAAGGCTTGACAGCCGCACTTGAGGGCACAGGCATCGCACTGAACTATGCGCCATGGGTGGGCAGCAACTCGTCCTATGCCCTAATGAACGCAGACCACTTTGCCGACGGCATCAAGATGGAATACTTCCCCAATGCCAACCTTGAGGGCCAGCCCACGGCGGTGACGCTGACCGACTTTGTCTACTTCGACCCCGCCAACCAGCCACCTAACCCCATGGTGCCCAGTGCACCGATGAGCATCCGCTGGAGCGGCGACTTTGTGTGCCCGGCCACAGGACGATACCTGTTCTCGGTGACAAGCGACGATGGCTGTCGACTGAAAATCAACGGCCGCACCATCCTCGACAAGTGGGAGGTGCGTGCAACCACCACCGACTACACCTCGACCGGCATGCAAGAGGGACAAACCTATCACATCGAGTTTGAATACTTCGACAACGGCGGCGATGCCGTGGCCCACCTCAAGTGCCGCATGCCCGCCACCGTGAGTTCTGACCCGCTGGATGCCTACGGCAGTGCTGGCAAGCGCATCGGCGAGAGCGACCTGACTATCGCCGTGATGGGCATCAACCAGAATGATGAGCGCGAGGGGCTGGACCGCAACGCCATCGAACTGCCTCAAGAGCAGGCCGAATTTCTGCGTTTGGCCTACGAGGCCAACCCGCGCCTGGTGGTGGTGTTTGTCGCTGGCAGCCCGCTGGCCAACGAGTGGATGACCGACAATGTTCCGGCCATCCTCTATGCCTGGTATCCCGGCGAGCAGGGTGGCACAGCCGTGGCCGACGCCTTGCTGGGCAACTACAATCCCGGTGGTCGATTGCCCATTACCTACTATCGCTCGACCAGCGTGCTGCCTGCCTTTGACGACTATGACGTGACCAACGGCCGCACCTATATGTATCACGAGCAAGAGCCCCTCTACCCCTTCGGTCACGGGCTGAGTTACACGACCTTTGGCTACAGCGGGCTCCAAATTCAAGAGAAGAACGACACGCTATGGGTCGACTTTGATGTGGCTAACACCGGTGCGGTTGACGGCGACGAGGTGCCACAGGTCTATGTGCGCTATCCGTCGCTGCCTCGTCCGCTGCCCATCAAGCAGTTGCGAGGCTTTGAACGTGTGCACATCGCTGCCGGCGGATCGGTCCACTTGTCAATCCCCATCGCCCTGGCCGACCTGCGGTTGTGGGACGAGGCACAGGCATCGTTCTTCACCCCCGATGGTGACTATGCTGTGATGGTTGGAGCCTCGTCGGCCGACATCCGCTTGCAGCAAATGTGGCGTTTGAACCAGACAGGCGGCATTGTCACAGCCCTTGAGGGTGTGACGGTCGACGCCCGAGACGGCGAGCTCACCATCAGCACCATGACGCATCCCGTCGATGCCCATGTCTACAGTCCTGACGGCCGCCTTGTGGCTAGCATGCCTCGCATCCAGGGTCTGAATAGCCAGCGGCTGTCACGCGGCATCTATCTAGTGGTGGTGACCGACAACAAACTGACCCGTACCTATAAGGTTATTTTGTAGTAAACTAGTTTCTGGCTGCATAAACTCACGCAGATTGAAGCCTCACCCCCGACCCCTCTCCAGAAGAGAGGGGAGGCATCCCTACAACTGCCTGGCTGCAAATGCCTCATGCAGATCAAGCAGATATAATTCTTTAATTCCTATAATTCTTGTAAAAAAAATATATCTTGCTAAAATTCGTGATAATAACTAAAATCTAGATAATGAGAAAATTCGTGATGATGCTCCTGTTGTGGAGCACAATGCTGGCGGCTTATGCAGCCGACTGGCAGATGAAGCAAGGGCCCATGATGACCCCATGGAGTGAGACGCTTGACCCGAACAACGTCCTGCCCGAGTATCCACGTCCGCAGATGCAACGCGCCGACTGGATGAACCTCAACGGCATCTGGGACCTGCGCAAGGGCCAGAAGGATGAGGCCTACTCTAGCACCTTCACCTACGACAAGAAGATACTGGTGCCCTTCCCCATCGAATCGGCCCTGTCGGGCGTGATGGAGAAGAGCGACGAGCAAATCTACTGGTATCGCCGCACGTTCACGCTGCCCTCGCAGATGCAGGGCAAGCACATCCTGCTCAACTTCGGTGCTGTCGATTGGGAGACCGTGGTCTATGTCAACGGCCAGCAGGTGGGTCGCCACACCGGTGGCTATGACCCGTTCAGCCTGGACATCACCAGTGCACTCAAGCCCAGCGGCGAACAGGAGCTGGCAGTGTATGTCTACGACAACACTGGCGGCGAGGGCCAGCCCACCGGCAAGCAGAGCAAGAACCCCAGCATCTGCTGGTACACCGCCGTGAGCGGCATCTGGCAGACCGTTTGGCTCGAGCCGGTCGATGAGACGCACATCAGCAGCCTGGAGATGGAGCCCTGCCTGGACCGCAGCTGGCTGAGCCTGCGCATCGGCACCACGAACACCGACGGTGTGACCCTTGAGGCCGAGGTGAAGGACCGTGATGGCAACATCGTGGCCACAGGCAGCGGCACGCCAGGCACGGTGTTCCGCCTGACACTGTCGTCGGTCCATGCTTGGTCGCCCGACGACCCCTACCTCTATGACCTGAGCATCACGGCCAAGAAGGATGGCATGGTCACCGACCGGGTGGACAGCTACTGCGGCATGCGCAAGATTGAGGTGCACAAGGATGCCAACAACCTGCCGCGCATCTACCTGAACAACGAGCAAATCTTCCAGATGGGCCCGCTGGACCAGGGCTGGTGGCCCGATGGCCTGTATATGCCCGCCAGCGACGAGGCTTTCTACTTCGACATCAAGGCGATGAAAGACCTGGGCTGCAACATGATACGCAAGCACATCAAGATTGAGCCGGCACGCTGGTACTACTGGGCCGACCGCCTGGGCATCCTCGTGTGGCAAGACCTGCCCAGCCCCAATCTGCCGCAGGGTCATGAGGACTTTGCCAAGGCCAACTTTGAGGCCGAGGTCACCCGCATCATCCCGGCCATCAAGAACGCGCCCAGCATCGTGCATTGGGTAGTCTTCAACGAGGGATGGGGCCAGTTCGACACCAACCGCATGACCTCGCTGGTCGACAACAAGGTCAACGCCTTGACGCCAGCCCGATTCGGCAAGGCTTCGCTCATCTGCTGCGCCAGTGGCTGGACCGACAGCGAGATTGGCGACATCATCGACCTGCACTCCTATCCCAATCCCAGCTGCCCACAGAATCCCAACCGTGCCGCCGTCTGTGGCGAGTATGGCGGCATCACGCTCAAGGTGCCCGGCCACATCTGGCCCGGCGGCGACTTCCAGTACACCGTGGTCGAGACCAGCCAGGATTTCACCACCTTCTACAACGGCCTGTGCGACAAAATCAAGGACATGTACTACCAGGGCCTCAACGCTGCTGTCTACACCCAGCTGAGCGACGTGGAGATTGAGAAGAACGGCTTCTACACCTACGACCGCCGCATCCTCAAGCCCCATGAGCCCTACACCCTGCTGCGCGACAAGGTGCTGGAGTGCATCGGCATGCCCAGCAACGGCACCCTCATCAAGCCCATCCTGTCGACGGCACAGAGCCATCACTACACATGGCGCTACATCACCCAGCCCATCAGTTCGCGACACTGGAGCGACCTGGACTATGACGACACGCAGTGGGCACAGGGCAAGGGTGCCTTTGCCCATGGCCTGAACAGCAGCTGGGAAGGCTTAACCGGGACCTACTGGAACACGAGCCAGATCTACATGCGCCGCTGGTTCAAGTTGGGTGACATCACCCCCGAGAACATCGCCCGGCTGCGCTTCATGGTCTTCCACGACGATGATGTGGAGATCTATATCAACGGCATCTGGGCCGCCACCGAGAGTGGGTGTAACTTCAACTACGCTCCGCTGGACATCAGCAGCGAGGCGCTGGCCTCGCTCAAGGTGGGCGACTGGAACCTGATTGCCATCGCCGGCAAGCAGGGTGGCGGTCAGCAGGTGATGGACCTGGGCATTGCCGCCTATGTCACCGAGGACTTTGACTACACCGAGGACTACAGCGAGCGCACCGACGCACCACACGCTGCCAGCCCCGAGCCCGGCACAGCCGTCAAGCCCCAATTCACCACCGTGAGCCAACCTGTTCCTGCCGAGCCTCGACTCAACGGTGTGCTTGCAGGACAATTCTATCACACCAGTGACCGCAGCAATGTGGCCTGGGGCGACGAAGACGGCGACGGCGTGATGGAGCTGGTCTACTCGGGCCTGAACGAGCACCTGGTGGGCAGCAACCAGCAGGTGTCGCTCTTCTACCGCCAGAATGCCGACCACCTGTTTGAGCGCGTCACCAGCCCTTTTGCCGTGACCTACTATGCCGACCCGGTGTGGCTCGACTATAACAACGACGGCCTGCTCGACCTCTTCGTTGCAGGTCTGAACAAGAAGACAATCTCTAGCCCCGACGACATGGTAGCGCACCTCTACAAGAATCTGGGCAACAATCAGTTTGTCGAGGTCAACGAGGGCGGTGCCATGGGCATCATGCCCATGTATAACGCCACCGACGGTGGCCGTGGCCGCCACTGGGTGAGCGCGGGCGACTATGACAACGACGGCTGGACCGACATCGTGGTGTGCGGCCGCGAGGACTATGTCAACGACGAGGGCTATCTGGCCAGCGACCACCGCGTGACCCGCCTCTATCGTAACAACCGGGGACAAGGCTTCGTCGAGCAGACCACCCCGCTCGACGGCACCCGCCCGCTGCTGGGACTGGCCCGCGGCTCGGTCAACTTTGCCGACATGGATAGTGACGGCTGGCTCGACATCGTGGCCACAGGTTATGATGCCAACGAGGGCACCATGCACATCTACTGGAACAATGGCGATGGCACCTTCAGCGAGACTGCTCAACGTTTCTTTGGCTCGTATGACGCCTCGTGTGTGCCTGCCGACCTGGACGCCGACGGCCTGCTTGACATCCTGGTCACAGGTTTCTCGAGCAACAAGGGTGGCAATGCCAAGTCGGTGTTCGTCTACCACAACCGTGGCAATCGCGCCTTTGCCATGCTCAGCGACAGCTATTGCGGCTTTGAGGGCGTGGACGGCTCGACCCCTGCTGTGGCCGATGTCAACCACGACGGCCTGCCCGACATCCTGCTGGGCGGCCACGGCCAGGAGCACGAGATCACCACCTGGCTCTATCTGAACCGTGGCGACATGGCCTTTGAGCCCTTTGGGGCCTGGTACAGCGACCCCTTCGGCAAGGAGTGGGCCTTCGACCGCATCAGCCACGGCAACACGCACCTCATCGACTATGACAACGACGGCTATCTGGACGCATGGAGCGCCGGATGGGCACAGAGCAATGTGTGCAACAAGTCCTGCTCGGCCAAACTCTACCGCAACACCTCGGCTGCCGTGGGCATCGCCGTCAACGCCGCCCCCACCGCCCCCGAGGGGCTGGAGGCGACCTACGACGCGGCCACTGGGTGCGCCACCCTGTCGTGGCAACCATCGGCCGACGATGTCACCCCCAGCGAGGCCCTGCACTACAACATCTGGCTGCGCAAGGTGGGCAGTGATCAAATGTTCATGACCGTGCCGGCCATGCTGACCACCGGCACACTGCGCATCGGCGACTATTCAGGCCAATTGACCACCACCAGCCACTCCATCATCATCGATGACCCACGGGCAGAGTATGAGTGGGGCGTGCAGGCCATCGACGGCGGCAAGCGCGCCAGTGCCTTCGCCACCGCAAGGTTCAAGCCCACACAGTCGGGCATCAGCAAAAAAAAAGAAGACGGCACTAGCGTGACTGCCCGTGCCGGGCACATTGCCTATCAGACCCGGCAACCGGCCTACCTCACCATCTGCGACCCCCGCGGAGCCACCGTGCTCCGCACCCGTGTCTCGGGCAGCGGAATGCTCCCCAGTCTCTTGCCTCACGGCATCTACATCGCCCGCCTTGCCGGGCAAGCATTCACCATCGCACTCTGACCACAGCGCACAAGTTGGCATTGTAGCACTCACGGACAAAGGAGGATTCTTTATAAGGACATAAAAAAAACTTCGCGGTGATTCGATAATCTTGGCTGCGCCTCAGCATTGCTCGAGCAACCTCGGCACTGCATTCGGCTTGCACAAGATTT